>NZ_JBHUYG010000133.1:0-9377 GCF_042668795.1 Pedococcus sp. NPDC057267
GCTCCCGCGGGTGCCGCACCAGCCGCCACGAGGCCGGCGACGGTCCCCGCAACCGTCAGCCCCAGCCGGAGGCCCCTGCCGTTGCTCGTACGCCCCATGTCGTCGTCCTCTCGTGTCCCTCCGGCCATGGTCCGACCGCCACGAGGGCGTGGACCATCACCAGAACGGCTCGACGACGCTCCACCAGCGGGCCGAGCCGACCCGGCCCGCGATGGGGTAGGGGGACGCCGGCCCGGGAGCGCGCAGAACGCGCCTCAGGAGTCGGTGAGGGAGAAGTCGGTGAACTGCCAGGTGGCCGGGGCCCCGCCCGTGTCGACGACCTCGACGCCGTAGCAGACCTGGTCCACCGTCGCGGCCGACCCGTTCGTGACCCGTCCCAGCGACACGAGGTAGTCCAGCATGGCCTTGATGTCGACGGTGCCTGAGGTCAGGCGCGCACCGCCGGAGGGGACGAAGGCGATGTACCCGTTGTCGCTGGTGGCGTACACGTCCCAGGTGTGACCGCCCAGGGACACCCCCGTGGCGAACCGGTTCCCGGCGGGGACCTGGTTGTGGTTGTCGGTCCAGATCATGACCTCGTCGTTGGGGACCCCGTTGAGCCACAGGTCGTAGGCGACGTCGTAGATCCCCACGTTCGGCGAGGTCGCGGCGAACGACGAGACCAGCTTGGGGAAGCTGGCGATGGTGCGCCCGGAGTAGTCCTTGTGGACGTTGGGGTAGGTCTTCACCGCACCGTCACCGCTGGCGTTGCTCGCCGACGCGACGTGGTTCCAGGAGTGGAACGAGCAGACCGAGGTGGTGCCGGTGGTACCGGGGTACTTCGCGGCGTTCCACAGGTTGTTGTGGACGTAGAACCCCCCGTCCGTCACGCCGCCGTTGGGGTCGCTGGTGGTGAAGTACGGGTTCGTGCACACGGACCCCACGGGCGCCGGCGCGCTCGTGGTCGTGCTCGACGTCGTCGAGGAGCTGGGGCTGGTCGTCGAGCTGGTCGACGTGCTGCTCGTGGACGTCTGCGTCGCCGTGGGGGACGTGGTCGGGGACGACGTCGCCGTGGACGTCGTGGTGGACGTGGACGACGGCTGCGGGGTCGTCGTGAACGTGCGGTCGGCGCCGTACGCCGTGCCCGCGGAGGTCTTCGCGACGAGGCGGTAGTGGTACGTGGTCCCGCCCGCCAGGCCGGCCAGCGTCGCCGACTCGGTCAGCGTGCGACCCTTGCCGGACGCCTGCGCCGCCGCGGACGAGCCGTATGCCGTGGACGTGCCGAACTGGAACGTCGCCGTGGAGGTGGACCCGGGCGAGCTGGAGAGCGTTCCGCCGAGCACGGCCCCGCTGTCCGTCACCGACGTGGCGTCGCCGGTGGTCGCCACGACCTTGGTGGCCGCGGTGAGCTGCTGGTCGGACGTCCGGACGGTGTCGTGCACCGCGAGGGCGGCGACGAGCGCCACGGCGGTGACCGCGACGGCAGGCAGGAGCGGGGGTCGGAACTTCACAGGTCCTCCAGGAGGGGTCGACGAACTGTCTTGGCCCCAACGGCCGGCCACGGGCCCTGCTCCACGAGGCGCCCGATGGCGCGACACCCGAGGGCACCACATCCGGGGTCCATCGGGCAAATCCGGCCCGGCCCTCGAGCGCGCCCGACAAACCGGTGGTGCGGGCGCCCCGGACGACCGGACGCAGTCGCGGGGAAACCGCGTCACCCGCGCGCACCGGCACCCTCCGCTTGAGGGCATCCACAGCATCACCGCAGGTCACAGGGGTGGCGTCGGTCACGCCGCGGGGGCAGGGTGGAGGGTGAGCCGAGGAAACGGAGAGACTCATGGAGACCTACGAGTCGCACCTGCAGCCCGATGGGACCACCTTCCCGCCCGTGACGCCGGACGTCCCGGCGCCGCCCGGGGTGGACGAGCCGGTCGTCCCGGACCTGGTCTTCACCGATCGCGCCCGGGAGGCCGCACCGGGCCCGCGTCAGGACGACTGAGCGGCGCCCCGCAGGCCCGGCGTGGGTCCGCGGCGACCCGTGCGGGACGTGCCACCCTCGTGGCATGGAACCGCTCGCCGACGTGCTCCTGCTGCACGCGGTCCAGGCCTGGTGCGAGGACTGCGGCGGGGAGCAGCTGCTCCTGCCCGTGGACGACGAGGGCCACCCCGGCCTGTGCTGCTCGGTGTGCGACGCAGCCGTCTTCCTCCTGCCCGCCGAGGTGCTCACCCAGGCGCCCCTTCGCCGTACCGCCTGAGGTCGCCGCGCCCGCCAGCGGGGGCCGACGACGCCAGCGCCCTGCCGGCGCGGGCCACCTGACCGCCGGGGCCGACCGGGCCGGACGACCGGCATGCGGGACGGGCAGGGTGGAGGCCCTCGGAAACCGGGCTGACCCGGCATAGCCTGCCCGGGTGGGCCCTGCAGGGATCGTGCCGCGGCGCGCAGTGCTGGCCGGCGGCGTCGGTGCGGCGGCCGCCGCCGCGTTCGGTCTGTTCGAGGCTCGGGCCGGACGCCGCGACCTGCCCCTGTACTGCGAGGCCGTCGCCCTCGGCGAGGCCGGCGCCCGCACCCCGGTCCCCGTCGGGCGCGCCGACCTGCTCGTGGAGGGGACGCGGGTGCTGCGCACCGATCGCTCCCCGGCGCGCCTCGTCGACGACGAGGCCGAGTTCCTCGGGTCGGCCGCCGCCTGGACGCGCGCGACCGGCCGGTGGTCCGAGGTCACCCGGACGGCACTGCTCGACCTGCGCGTGCTCGGCCACGGCCTCCCGGCGGCCGTGGCCGGCTGGACCTCCCCGTGGCGCTACGTCTGGCCGCGCGACTGCGCGCACGTCGCCGTGGCGCTGGCCCGCTGCGGGTTCCTCGACGCCGGGGTGGCCCAGCTGCGCTTCCTGCAGGAGGTGCAGCGGGCGGACGGCTGGTTCGAGGCCCGGTACGACGCGGTCACCCGCCGCTCGCCGGACGCCCGCCCGCGCCAGTTCGACGGTGCCGCCTGGGCGCTCTGGGCGGTGTCCTCGCTGCTCGACGAGCCGGGCGCCGACGCCGAACGGGTCCTGCGCGGGCTCGAGCCGCTGGTGCGGCGCAGCGCTGCCGTGCTCGTGGACAACCTCGGCCCGGACGGGCTCCCGCCGGTGACCCCCGACTACTGGGAGCTCCCGACCGACGTGCTGACCCTCGGGATCGCGGCGCCGGTGTGGGCGGGGCTCTCGCACGCCGTCCGCCTGCTCGACGCGCTCGGCGACCACGCCGCGGCGGACCGGGGCGGTGTCGCGGCCGACGCCGTCTCGCGCGTCGTGTCCGAGCGCTTCGCCGTGACCGGTTACGCCCGCGAGCTGGGTGGCCGTGCCCTCGACGCCTCGGTCGCCTTCCTCTTCCCCCCGTATGCCGTGTACGCGCCGCCCGCGCCGGTGCGGGCCGCGCTCGACCGCGCCGAGGCCGCGCTCCAGCGCCCGGCCGGCGGCCTCGCGCCCGGCGAGGACTGGCAGTCCGACGGCGTGAGCTGGACCCCCCAGACCGCCCTGTTCGCGCTCGTCCACGCGCAGGCCGGCGAGGTCCAGCGAGCCACCCGCCTGCTCGGGTGGCTCGACCGCCACCGGACCGCGGCCGGCTCCCTGCCCGAGAAGGTGCTCCACGACGGCAGACCCGCATCCGTGGCACCCCTGGCGTGGACGGCCGCGCTCGCCCTCCTCACGGTGTCCGCGCTCCAGGGCTCCGACGAGGCCTGACCCGTCCCGCTCGGGGGCAGCGCCGTGCAGGCCCGGCGCCGCGGAGACCCTCGGTCAGCCGCGCGGTGCGTCCGCCGCGGCCACGACGTCCGGGGTGTCGTCGGACGACGGGTCGGCGTCGGGCAGTGGGTGCTCGCGCTCGAGGCGGGCACCCTCCACGTCGACGTCGGGCAGGAGGCGGTCGAGCCAGCGCGGGAGCCACCACGCCGCCCCGCCGAGCAGGTGCATGATCGCCGGCACGAGCATCAGCCGGACCACGAAGGCGTCGAGCAGCACCCCGAACGCGAGCCCGAAGCCGATCGGCTTGATCGTCGCGTCGTGGGAGAAGATGAAGCCCGCGAAGACCGAGGTCATGATGATCGCGGCCGCCGTGACGACGGCCCGCCCGGCGTGCACGCCCCGCTGCACGGCCACCCGCGGCGGGGCCCCGTGCGCCCAGGCCTCGCGCATGCCGGACACCAGGAACAGCTGGTAGTCCATCGCCAGGCCGAAGAGGATGCCCGTCTCGATGATGGGCAGGAAGCTGAGGATCGGCCCCGGGTCGTGAACGCCGAAGACGCTTGGGAGCCAGCCCAGCTGGAAGATCGCGGTGAGGCCGCCGAACGAGGCGAGCAGCGAGAGCACGAAGCCGAGGGTGGCCGTCAGGGGCACGAGCAGGGAGCGGAACACCAGCACGAGGATGACCAGCGACAGCCCGACCACCAGCACCAGGTAGAGCGGGAGGGCGTCGGACAGCTTCTGCGACACGTCGATGTTGGCGCTGGCGTTGCCGGCGACGCCGAGCGTGACCGGGCCGCCGTCCGTGGTCCGCGGCCGGAGGGCGCGCAGCGACTGGACGAGCGTCGCGGTCGACTCGCTGTTGGGGCCGGCCTTCGGGATGACCTGGAAGGCGAGCGCGTCACGGGCCCGCGAGGCGCTGACGGGCACGACGGCGACCACGTCACCGGTGTCGCGGATGGCCTGCCCGATGGCGGCCTGCTCGGCGGTGAGACCGTCCTGGGCCACGGGACGGGGCAGGTCGGCCACGACCAGCAGCGGCCCGTTGTACCCGTCGCCGAACCGGTCTGCCTGGAGCGTGTAGGCCTTGTAGGCCGCGGTCTCCCGCGGCTGGCTCGACCCGTCGGGCAGGCCGAGCCGCATCTGCAGTGCGGGCAGCGCCACGACCGCGAGGGCGGCCACGCCGACCACCAGGGTGACGAGGGCCCGGCTGGTGCGCATCGGGCGGACCGGCGGCTGCGGGGGCCGGTGAGCTGCTGCGGACGCCTCGGTCGCACCGTGCCCGTCCGCGGCCGCGCCGTCGGCACCGGGGGCCCCGGCCGTCCCAGGGAGGTGGGCCCGCTCGCGGCGGCGCAGGACCCGCATACCCACCAGCGAGAGCATCGCAGGCGTGAAGGTGGTCGCGACGACGATGGCCACGAAGACCGCGGCCGCGCCCACCGTGCCCATGAGGCCCAGGAACGGGATGCCGGTGATGTTGAGGGCGAGCAGCGCGACCATGACGGTGGCGCCGGCGAAGACGACGGCGTTGCCGGAGGTCCCGTTGGCCAGGCCGATCGACCCGTGCAGCCCCATCCCGTGGCGCAGCTGGGTCCGGTGCCGGTTGAGGATGAACAGCGAGTAGTCGATGCCGACGGCGAGGCCGAGCATCACCCCGAGCACCGGCGTCACCGACTGGAAGTCCACGACCCCTGAGAACGACATCGCGGCCAGCGTCGCCACGCCGACGCCGAGCAGGGCGCTGGCCAGGGGCAGCGCAGCGCCGACGAGGGTCCCGAGCATGAGGACCAGGACCAGGGCCGCCACGAGGACACCGGCGACCTCCCCCGGGCCGAGGACCGACGGGACCGTCTGCGAGATGTCCTGCGACGGGTAGACGGCGACCCCGTCGATGCCCGCGCGCGCCACGAGCGTCTCGATGGCTGTCTTGGTCCCGGCCGGCACCTCGTTGGTGGGGAGGTCGAACTGCACCGGGGCGATGGCCGCCGAGCCGTCCTTGGACACGAAGCGGAACCCGGACGCGAGGTCGGCGACCCGCGCGCCGTCGGCGAGCTGCGCCGCCTTGGCCTGGAGCGTGGCGCGCTGCGCCTCCAGCTCCTTGCGGCCCGCGTCCAGCTGGGCCTGGGCGGCGTCGAACCGCGCGGCGGCGCTCGCGGGGGCCCCGGCGGCCGTGGCCGCGGCGCGCTGCTGGTCGAGCTGCCGCTGCTGCTCGGCCAGCTTCTGCTCACCCTGGGCGAGGGCGGCCCGGCCCTGGTCGAGCTGGGTGCGGCCCGCGACGAGCTGGGCGGCGCTGCGCTCGAGCTGTGCCTGCGTGGTGAAGGGGTCGGTTGCGCTCCGCACGCCGTCGACCGTTCCGACCTGCGCGAGCAGCCGGGCGACGCCGTCCTTCTGCGCCGCCGTGAACGGGGCGCCGTCCTCGGTGGTGACGGCCAGGCTGCCCGAGCCCCCGCTCGCGTCCGGGAAGTCCCTCGCCAGCTGCGCGGCGACGGCGCTGGTCGGAGTTCCCGGGATGGTGATGGCCGAGCTGACCGGTCCCGAGAAGCCGAGGAACGTCCCCAGCCCGACGAGGAGGGCCAGCAGCCACAGGCCCAGGACGGTCCAGTGGCGACGCGCGGCGAACCGGCCGACGCGGTAGAGGAGCTCAGCCATGGGTGTTCGGTCTTCCTTCTCGGGTCAGGCGGTGGTGTAGCCGGAGCGGATCTGCCGGAGCAGGCGCGACATGGAACGGGTCCAGGCCCCGCGCGTGGCGGGGGTGAGACGCGCCCCCGACTGCTCGAGCCATCGGTGCGCGAGGACCCCGACGCCGTTCATGAGGAACGCGACGGTCAGGTCGAGGGTGAGCGGGTCGAGGCCGGGGTCGGCGCTCAGGACCGCTGTGGCGACCCGTCGGCCGACCTGGTCCAGGGCGGACTGCGAGATCGCCTCGACCCTCGTCTCGTCGCCGCCCAACCCGCCGATGAGGCGGTCGATCGACACCATGGCCGTCGGCAGGTCCGCCCCTCGCACCGCCTCGCACAGGGCATCGAGCGAGGCGTTCGGGTTCCGCTGGTCTGAGGCCTCGCCCCTGCGGGTGCGCCGGGCGACGTCGTCGAGGACCTGCGCGGTGACGTCGGCGAGGACCTCCTCGCAGACGGCCACGAGCAGCGCGTCGAAGGAGCCGAAGTGGTTGAAGACCGTGCGTCGCGACACCCCGGCCCGTTCGGCGACCTGCTCCACGGTGATGTGGGTCGTGGCGGCCGACGCGACGAGCTCGCGGGTGGCCGTGAGGATCGCCTGCCGCCGCTCGGCGCGCAGGACGCTGCGCCCGTCGACGGAGGTGGTGGTCACCGGGAAAGCGTAGGAACCTAGTTGCACTCAATGCAAGTTGTTGTCGGTATGCCGCGCGGAGGGGTGCAGACCGCGTACGGTCTGCACCGACGCCGCCTGAGGTGAAGGGCAGGCCAGGGCGTCGGGCGTGGGGGAGACGCGCGGTGCGCGGGCCGGGTTCGTGGTGTGGAACGCGGGCGGGATCCCTGACGTCACAACGACTCCACGGCCGCCAGCGCGACGCTGGGGCCCCTACCCGTAGAGGACCACCGTGCTCGCGTTCTGGATCGTCGGCGGCGTGGGCGTCGCCCTGTTCCTCCTCACCTTCGTCGTCGGCGAGCTGCTCGACGGAGTCCTCGACGGGATCGACTTCACCGGCGGGTTCCTCTCGACTGCAGCCGTCGCCGGCTTCGCATCGGCATTCGGCATCGTCGGCGGCATCGCGAGGAGCATGGGCGCCTCGCTGCCGCTCGCCGTCGTGGTCGGCGTCGTCGCGGGCGCGGCCATCGGCGCCGTCGGCGGCCTGACGACCAGGGTCGTGAAGAACACCCCGACCGACCGGGCACCCGGGGCCGACGACCTCGTCGGCGCTCGCGGCGTCGTCGTCAGCGCCATCGCCGACGACGCCTACGGCGAGGTCCTCGTCCGGGTCGGCGGCCACCGCCAGAAGTACAACGCGCGCTCTGAGTCAGGCGCGATCGCGGTGGGGTCCGACGTCCTCGTCACCGATTCCCTGTCCAGCTCGTCCGTGCGCGTCCGCGCCCTCTGACACCTCTCACCACCCAGAACGGAGCCCAACGTGTTCGGTCTCAGCCCCGTCGTCCTCGGCGTCGTCGCCCTGGTCGCGCTCGTCATCATCTCGGTCCTCGCGGTCGTCTCCCGCTACAAGGTCGCCAAGCCCAACGAGGCCCTGCTCATCACCGGACGCAAGAGCAGCGGCGAGGACCTCGCCGGCCAGAAGGTCGTCATCGGCGCCGGCGTCTTCGTCCTGCCCGTCGTGCAGAAGATGTCGGTGATGGACCTGTCCAGCCGCGAGATCGAGCTCCGCGTCCCGAACGCGGTGTCCAAGAACAACATCAAGCTCACCGTCGACGGCATCGCGATCGTCAAGGTCGGCGGCACCGAGGAGGCGGTCCGCGCCGCGGCCCAGCGGTTCGGCAACCAGCAGGGCGCCATCACGGCATTCACCGAGCGCACCCTGTCCGGCGCCCTGCGCAGCATCGTCGGCACCCTGACCGTGGAGGAGATCATCCGGGACCGCGCCGCGCTCGGCGCCCAGGTCGCCGAGGTGACCGAGCACGCCCTCACGGGGCAGGGCCTCACGCTCGACAACTTCCAGGTGCTCGACATCAACGACGACACCGACTACCTGCGCAACCTCGGCCGCCCCGAGGCCGCCCGGGTCGAGCAGGACGCCAAGATCGCCGAGGCCGATGCCACCCGCAACGCCGAGCAGCGCCAGCTCGCCGCGCAGCAGGAGGTCCTCGTCGCCCGCCGGGACTTCGCGCTGCGCGAGGCCCAGATCAAGGCCGAGACCGAGGCGGCCCAGGCGAACGCAGCCGCAGCGGGTCCGCTCGCCGCCGCCGCGAAGCAGCAGGAGGTGCTCACCGCGCAGAGCCTCGTCGCCGAGCGCCAGGCCGAGCTCACCGAGCGCCAGCTCGACACCGAGGTGCGCAAGCCCGCCGACGCCAAGCGGTATGCCGCGCAGCAGGACGCCGAGGCCGCCCGCTTCACCACGGAGCAGAACGCCGCCGCCGACAAGTACTCCAAGGTCGCCCAGGCGCAGGCCCAGGCCGAGACCGCGAAGCTCACTGGTGAGGCCGAGCGCGACCGCCGTGCGGCGATCGCCGCGGCGACCAAGCTCGAGGGCGAGGCGGAGGCGGCAGCGACCCTGGCCCGCGGCCAGGCCGAGGCCCGCACCATGGAGGCCAAGGCCGACGCCCTCGGCAAGTACGGCGAGGCCGCCAAGATGCAGATGCTCGTCGAGGTGCTGCCGCAGGTGGCGCGCGAGCTGGCCTCGCCCATGGCGGCCATCGACAAGCTGACGGTGGTGTCGACCGACGGCGCCGGGGCGCTGCCCAAGACGGTGACGAACAACTTCGCCCAGCTGCAGACGATGCTGCGCGACGCCACCGGGGTCGACCTCAACGGGCTCCTGGACGGGATCGCCGGCCGCAACGGCTCGAGCGCCGCTGCCGGCGCGGCGACCGGCGCCCTCGTGGCCGGTGCGCTGGCGGACGGCGCCCCGGAGGGCAGCGCGAACGGCGCAGCGGCCGGATAAGCACCGTCCCGGCGGCCGCGTGAACGCCGTCCCGCCAGGGGCCGGCGCCCTCGTGCGCTCCGGCGGGGTGGGCACGGTGGCTGCGCTCGCGGTC
>NZ_JBHUYG010000134.1:0-9344 GCF_042668795.1 Pedococcus sp. NPDC057267
CATCGCTGCTCCCGCGCGCCGCGGCTCCCGCGGGACGGGTGCCGCCTATCCTGAGGTCATGGAGCGCGGTGCCCACCGGACGGTTCGGGCCACCCTGGCACTGGCCGTCGTCGCAGCCGCCGCCGCGTGCTCTGGCGGCTGTTCAGGGACCGGATGCGGAGCGCCCACGACCACGCCGCGCACGACGACCACCACCACGACCACGACGCCGCCGCCCGGGCCGACGCCGCTCGTCGGCGGCCCGGTCCTCGCCGTCAAGATCGACAACACGCCCCGGGCCCGGCCTCGTATCGGCCTCGACCAGGCGGACGTCGTCTACGTCGAGCCCGTGGAGGGTGGGCTGACCCGGCTGCTCGTCATCTTCAGCCGGCACCAGGCGCCTCAGGTCGGACCCGTGCGCAGCGCGCGGGAGTCGGACGTCACGCTGCTCGCCAACTACGGCCGGGTCGCGCTCGCCTTCTCCGGCTCCTCGTCCTACACCGCCGGCGTCCTCGCCCGCGGGACCCAGGTCAACCTCAGCTTCGACCAGTCCTCGCTCGGCTTCCGGCGCGACCACAGCCGTCCCGCCCCCTACAACGTGATCGGTGACCCCAAGGTGCTGCTCGCCCGGGCAGGGGGCAGCGTCAGGCCGGGGGACATCGGGTTCCGGTACGGCCCCGCCATCGCCGGCGGGGCGGCAGCCACCACCGTGACCGCCAGCTGGCCCTCGGCGACGGAGACCCTCACCTGGAACGCCGTCCGCAAGGAGTACCTCGTCACCACCGACGGCCGGCCCGACGTCAGCCCCTCGGGGCGCCAGTACGGCGCCTCCACGGTGGTCGTGCAGTTCGTCGTGACCAAGGACTCGCCCAACCTGGACGTCAACGGGCGACCGACGCCCGTCGAGCAGCTCGTGGGGTCGGGCCGGGCGGTCGTGCTACGTGGCGGCCAGGTCTTCCAGGGGGAGTGGTCGCGTGCAGCTGCCACAGCCCCCACGACCTTCAAGGCCAACGGCGAGGTGGTGACCTTCGCCCCGGAGGGCACCGTGTGGGTGCTGCTCGTACCGGTCGGCCGGCCGGTCACGGTCCGGTGACCCGGGCGCCGCGGCCGGTCGCGGTGAGATTGGTCCCACTCGCCGCACCCGGCAGCACCACCACCCACGCACGGGACTAGTCTCGGGCGCGAACCACACCCTTCCCCAGACGAGGACGTCAGACGTGGATCTGTTCGAGTACCAGGCCCGAGACATGTTCGAGGCGCACGGTGTGCCCGTGCTCGCCGGCAAGACCGCCACCACCCCCGCCGAGGCCCGCGCCGCCGCGGAGGAGATCGGCCCGAAGTCCGGCGGCGTGACCGTCGTCAAGGCCCAGGTGAAGACCGGCGGCCGCGGCAAGGCCGGCGGCGTCAAGGTCGCCAAGACCGCCGACGAGGCCGAGCAGCACGCCCAGGCCATCCTCGGCATGGACATCAAGGGCCACACCGTCGGCACCGTGATGGTCGCGCAGGGCGCCCGGATCGCCGAGGAGTACTACTTCTCGATCCTGCTCGACCGCGCCAACCGCTCCTACCTCGCGATGTGCAGCAAGGAGGGCGGCATGGAGATCGAGCAGCTGGCGGTCGAGCGGCCCGAGGCCCTCGCGCGCATCGAGGTCGACCCCAACACCGGTGTCGACGAGGCCAAGGCCCGCGAGATCGTCGAGGCTGCCGGCTTCGACGCCGAGACCGGCGCCAAGGTCGTCCCGGTCCTGCAGCGGCTGTGGGAGGTCTACCGGGACGAGGACGCGACGCTGGTCGAGGTGAACCCCCTGGTCAAGACCGAGGACGGTGACATCATCGCCCTCGACGGCAAGGTCACCCTCGACGGCAACGCCGACTTCCGCCACCCGGACCACGCCGCCCTCGAGGACAAGGCCGCGGCCGACCCGCTGGAGGCCGCCGCCAAGGAGAAGGACCTCAACTACGTCAAGCTCGACGGCTCGGTCGGCATCATCGGCAACGGTGCCGGGCTGGTCATGTCCACGCTCGACGTCGTCGCCTACGCCGGTGAGGAGTTCCCCGGCTCGCCGAAGCCGGCCAACTTCCTCGACATCGGTGGCGGCGCCTCCGCGGAGGTCATGGCCAACGGCCTGCACATCATCCTCGGCGACGAGCAGGTGAAGTCGGTGTTCGTGAACGTCTTCGGCGGCATCACCGCCTGTGACGCGGTCGCGAACGGCATCGTCGGCGCCCTCAACGCGCTCGGCGACGAGGCGACCAAGCCGCTCGTCGTCCGCCTGGACGGCAACAACGTCGAGGAGGGCCGCCGGATCCTCGCCGAGGCGAACCACCCGCTGGTGACCATCGAAGCGACCATGGACGGCGCGGCCCGCAGGGCCGCCGAGCTGGCCTCGCAGGCCAACTGAGCAAGGGACAGAAGCGAAATGGCAATCTTTCTCGACGAGAACTCCAAGGTCATCGTCCAGGGCATGACCGGCTCCGAGGGCATGAAGCACACCCAGCGCATGCTCCGCTCCGGCACCGCGATCGTCGGTGGCGTGAACCCCCGCAAGGCCGGGACGACGGTCGACTTCGAGGACGGCGTGACCGTCCCGGTGTTCGGCACCGTCGCGGAGGCGATGAAGGAGACCGGCGCCAACGTGTCGGTCATCTTCGTGCCTCCGGCGTTCGCGAAGTCCGCCGTGGTCGAGGCGATCGACGCCGAGATGCCGCTGGCCGTCGTCATCACCGAGGGCATCGCGGTCAAGGACACCGCCGAGTTCTACGCCTACTCGCGTGAGAAGGGCACGACCCGCATCGTCGGCCCGAACTGCCCCGGCCTCATCAGCCCCGGCAAGTCCAACGCCGGCATCATCCCCGCCGACATCGCCGGCGCCGGGCGCATCGGCCTCGTCTCCAAGTCGGGCACCCTGACGTACCAGATGATGTACGAGCTCAAGGAGTTCGGCTTCTCCTCCGCGGTCGGCATCGGCGGCGACCCGATCATCGGGACCACCCACATCGACTGCCTCGAGGCCTTCGAGAAGGACCCGGAGACCGACGCCATCGTGATGATCGGCGAGATCGGCGGCGACGCGGAGGAGCGGGCCGCGGCATACATCAAGGAGCACGTGACCAAGCCGGTCGTCGGCTACGTCGCCGGCTTCACCGCCCCCGAGGGCAAGACGATGGGCCACGCCGGCGCCATCGTCTCCGGCTCGTCGGGCACCGCCGCCGCCAAGAAGGAGGCCCTCGAGGCCGCCGGCGTCAAGGTCGGCAAGACGCCCTCCGAGACCGCCGAGCTCATGCGCGAGATCATGCGCAACCTCTGACAGCGCGCCTGCAAAAACACGTTCTGCCGCAACGCGGTTCGCGAGGCCGTCACCCCGGGTTGGGTGGCGGCCTCGCGGCGTCCCCGCGGATGCCGGGTGGCTACTTCTGGCGGGCCAGGTTGAGGAGCCGTTCCAGCTCGGCGAAGCCCTGCGTCGGGTCCGCGACCCTGGTGAGGACGATCGTGGACACCGCTCCCGGGGTCTTCTGGGCGGTGACGCCGACCCACTCGGACAAGGTCGGGGTCCCGTCCGAGAAGACCGTGTCGAGCCGCCAGGTGCCCGCGGTCGGGCCCGGTGTCGACCGGATCGTCGCGTTGGGGACCGAGCACCCCGCCCCGAACAGCGTCCTCGCCTCGGCCAGCCGCGCATCGACGTAGGCCTGCTGGGTGTCCGCACCCGTGGAGTCGTCGAGCTGGACCCGCTGGCGGCCGACGTACCCGGAGGCGCTGGTGCCGACCCGGATCGAGACCACGCCCACCCGTCCACCGATGCCGGCCTGCTGCTGGTCCGTCTCGCACGAGGCCACCGCGGTCGAGCCCTCGAGGGCGCCTGGCCCTGCGTCGGTCGCGGACCCACCGGTGAGGGCGGCGGAGCTCCACTGCGAGGCGGCGACGAACAGCGACGACGGCGGCAGGGGGCCAGGGCCGACGACCGGCATCTGCTCGTCGATGGCCTTGGGCCCGGTGACGTCGGGGGCCGGCGTGGTGGTCGTGGTGGTCCCCGAGCCGTAGCGGGCCAGCCGCTCGGTGGCGATCTCGGCCAGCCGGGCCACCTGGGCCTGCGTGAAGCTCGACTCCGGTCGGTCGTTCTGGTTGACCTGCAGGACGGTGACGTCGTGCGGACCCGGCGCGACGACCCACCAGCCCGAACCGGCACCGCCCGCGGTGTACGAGAACAGGCGCGGCCACGTGCTCGCCGCGGACTTCTGGGTGACCCTGTAGGCGGGCTGGACCTGGCAGCCGGCGATGTCCTGGGCGATGCCAGCAGCCGCGGTCTGCACGTCCTGACCGGCGCCGATGCGGAACCGCGTGGCACCGCCCTGGAGCTCCGGGGCCCGGGTGACCTCCTCCTGCTGGACCTTGGTGCCGGGCTCGGACGACAGGCACTCGATGGGCCCGAACGGCTTCACCGGGGTCAGCCGCACCGTGCCGGTCAGCTGCAGCGCCGAGGTCCACTCCGTCAGCAGGGGCAGGGCGCCGGGCACGGCCAGGCTGTCGGTCGCCGTGGTCGTGGGGCTGGCGGAGGACGTCGTCGACGCCGTCCGGCCGCTCGAGGCAGGCGTGACCGGGGTCCGCGACGAGGAGGGGCCCCACACGGCATACCCGGCGGTGCCGGCGACGACCACGGCGACGGCGGCTGCGGCACTCAGCGCGAGAAACCGGTGGCGGCGACGCGCCCGCCCCCTCGCCCTGACGAACCGCACGTCCGGCAGCGGCACCGACTCGACGTCGGTGCGCAGGGTCGCCATGGCGCGGCGCACCAGGGCGTCGTCCGCCGCGGTCCACTCGTCGTGCTCAGCCATGGTCGGTCTCCTCGTGCCTCAGGGCCTGCGCGAGCAGTGCGCGGCCCCGGTGCAGGCGGGCCTTGACGGTGCCTGCGGGGGTGTTGGTCTCGTGGGCGATCTGGTCGATCGACAGGTCGCCGATGTAGTGCATGGCCACGGCCTCGCGGACCGGGTCGGGCAGCTCGCGCATCGCGGCCACGACGGCGACCCGGTCCTCGCTGGGTGGCCCCGTCGTGTCGTGCGCGCCGTGCCGCTCGTGCGCGCGGTCCTGGCTGGTGCGCTTGCGCCAGGCCGAGATCGCGATGCGCCGCGCGACCGTGCGGACCCAGGCGAGCGGGTCGTCGTGGTTGCGCACGGTCGACCACTGCTGCCAGGCCCGGGCGTACGCCTCCTGGGTGCTGTCCTGCGCGACGGTCAGGTCACCGGTGAACCCGTAGACGAGGTGCACGACGCGCCGTGAGGTGTCGCGGTAGAACGCGTCGAACTCGTCCTCGTCCGACCTCGGTCCCATCGACACCTCCCGGGCGCTGCCTCCTCGGGTCCCCAGTGCCATCACACCGCAGCAGACGCGGCTCGGCACGGACGGGTTGCGGCGCGTTCGGACTTTTCTCGACCTCCCTCGGCGTTGCTCGGCGGATCGGTGCCCCCGGTCGGCGACCATGGAGCGGTCATGACTGTCATGGAGCTGCTGCGCGGGGGAACGACGACCGGCCGTGGGGGTGTCGACCCCGCCGGGCTCCGTCGGGCGGCGCTCGCCGGAGCCGGTGCGGCAGCCGTCAGTGCCTGCGTCTTCGTCCTGCCTGCCCTGCTCGTCTGGGTGGCCGCGTCGCAGTCGACCGTGCCGTGGACCTCGGCGCTCGGCACCGGCGCGAGCCTGTGGCTGCTGGGCGGGGGAGCGCACCTGCGCATCGGTGCCGCCACGGTCACCGTGGTGCCGCTGCTCTTCCTGCTGCTGGCGGTGCTGGGGGCCACGTGGTCGGCGGGGCGCGCGACGTTCGAGGCCGCCCAGGACCGCGAACCGCGACCGCTGCGTGGCCTGGTCCACCAGCGCCTGGCCGCCGAGCTCGGGGCGTGGACCGGCGGGTATGCCGTGTGCGCTGCCCTGGGCTGGCTGGCGGCCGCGCTGGCCGGCCCGGAGCCCGTGCCCTGGACCGTGGCCCTCCCGGTCCTGGTGGTCCCGGTCCTCGCGGCCGCGTTGGCGCTGGTGCGGCACGTGCGACGGCGCCCGGAGCTGCTCGGTGAGGCGGTGCGCCGACCCGGCTGGCTGCCCGCGGCCGTCCCGAGGGGCCTGCGCGCGGGACTCGAGGGTGCGGCCGTCCTGGTCGGCAGCGGGATCGTCGTGTGCGTCGTGATGGTCGTGCTCCACTTCGACCGCGTGGTCCACCTGCAGTCCGAGCTGTCGCCGGGGGTCGTCGGCGGTGCGGTCCTCGTGCTCGCCCAGCTCGCCGTGCTGCCGAACCTGGCGCTCTGGGCGGTCTCGTTCCTCGCCGGGACCGGGTTCTCGGCCGTCGAGGGGGCGTCGGCCACGTGGACGGGCAGCCGCACGTCGGTGCTGCCCATGGTCCCCGTGCTCGGGGCCCTGCCTGAGCCGGGAGCCTTCCCCGGCGCCCTGCCGCTCCTGGTGCTCGTCCCGGTGTCCGCCGGTGCGTTCGTCGGCTGGCGGGCGCTGCGCAGCGTCTCGCGGCTGTCGACCCAGCGGACCAAGCTGGGCGTCGTCGCGGTCGCGGTCGTCGTCACGGCCGGCGCGGTCGGCCTGCTCGACGTGCTCGGCGGCTCGTCGCTGGGCGCGGCCCGGCTGTCCCGCATCGGCGCCCCCGCCGGGTCCATGACGCTGGCCCTGCTGGTCGAGGTCGCCCTAGGGTCGTTGGTCGCCCTCGGGTGGGACCGCTGGAAGCTCCGCCGCTGACGCGACCGACACCACGGCCGGGGGTGTGGCCACCGAGCACGAGGGCACGGCGTGGGGACTGCGGTGGGGTCGTGGTCGGCGGCGCTCGCTCAGCAGGGCGGCCGCTGCGGCGCCGAGGACGAGCAGTCCCACCGCGCACAGGAGGACTGCACGGAATCCCGCCGCGAACCGCCCCGGGTCGTCGTACACCTCGCCGGTGAGCCCTGCGAGGGCGGGCACCGCTGCCACGGCGAGCAGGCCGCCGGTCCGGGCGACGGCGTTGTTGACCCCGGACGCGAGTCCCGCGTGCTGGGCCGGTGCCGACGACAGCGCGGTGGCGGTGAGCGGCGCGACGAGGACCGAGAGCCCGAGCCCGAAGACGACCACGCCCGGCAGGACCGTCGTCACGTAGTCGGCGTGCCGCCCGATCCGCAGCATGAGCAGCAGCCCCAGGGCGCAGACGAGCGGCCCGGTGGTCAGCTGCAGGCGTGGACCGATGCGGTCGGCGAGGGCACCGGACCGGGCCGACAGCACGAGCATCAGGCCGGTCACCGGCAGGAGCGAGACCCCCGCGGCGACGGGTCCGTAGCCGGACACGACCTGCAGCTGGAGGACGAGGACGAGGAAGACCAGCGACAGGGCGCCGTAGACGATGAAGGTCACCACGTTCGTGGCGCTGAAGGCCCGCGAGGAGAAGATCGCGAACGGCAGCATGGGCGCGTCCGAGCGTCGCTCGACGACGACGAACCCGGCCGCCGCGACCAGGGCCAGCACCGCGCTCGCGGCGACCAGGGCCGGGCTGCCCCCGCCCCCGACGGCGATCAGCGCGTAGCTCGTGGCGGCCAGGGCGACGGCGCCCAGGACCGCACCGGGCACGTCGAGATGGCCTCCGGCGGTGTCGTCACGCGACTCCGGCACGTGCCGCAGGGTCGCCGCCACCACCACCGCCGCGACCGGGAGGTTGACGTAGAAGACCCAGTGCCACGACACCGCGTCGACCAGCCAGCCACCGAGGAACGGGCCCGCCGCGGTCGCCACACCGCCGAGGCCGGACCAGAGCCCGATGGCGCGGGCCCGGTCGGAGGGGGCGATGGTCGACTGGAGGATGGCCAGGCTGCCCGGGGTGAGCAGGGCACCGCCGATGCCCTGCAGCGCCCGCCCCGTGGTCAGCAGCGGCGCCGATCCGGCGGCTCCGCACAGCACGGAGGCCGCCGCGAACCACACGACCCCCACGAGGAAGATGCGTCGCCGGCCGAAGCGGTCTCCGAGCGAGCCGCCCACGAGGATGCAGGCAGCGAGCGTCAGCGCGTATGCCGTGACGACCCACTGCAGCGACGCGAACGAGGCGCCGAGCGACCTGCCGATGGCCGGCAGCGCGATGTTGACGACCGTGGCGTCGATGCCCACCACGCCCGACCCGAGCACGGTCGCGGCCACGATCCACCGGCCCTGCGCGGTGGCGAGCGGCACGGCCGGTCCACCGCCGGTGGTCGAGGCGGTCGCGGGAACCCCCGTCATGGACGCCGAGCCTACGTCGCCCCGTCCGCGCCCACGACCGCGAGACGCTGGGGCCCGCGCCTGGCGTGCGGGCCCGAGCGGGCCGTGTGAGGTTGGGGGCATGACGCGATTCGGGTACACCCTCATGACCGAGCAGTCCGGACCCCGCGAGCTGGTCGGGTACGCCACCGGCGCCGAGCAGGCGGGGTTCGACTTCGCGGTGAGCAGCGACCACTACTCGCCGTGGCTGACCGAGCAGGGGCACGCCCCGTACGCCTGGACCGTCCTGGGCGCCGTCGCGCAGGCTACCGAGCGGCTCGAGCTCATGACCTACGTGACCTGCCCGACCCTCCGGTACCACCCGGCCGTCGTCGCCCAGAAGGCCGCCACGCTGCAGCTGCTGTCCGAGGGGCGCTTCACCCTCGGACTCGGAAGCGGCGAGAACCTCAACGAGCACGTGGTCGGGGAGGGCTGGCCGTCGGTCGGCGTCCGCCAGGACATGCTCGAGGAGGCCATCCACATCATCCGCGAGCTGCACACCGGCGAGCTCGTGACGTGGGAGGGCGAGTACTTCCGCGTCGACTCCGCGCGCGTCTGGGACTGCCCGGAGGGTGGCGTGCCGATCGGTGTGGCCGTGTCGGGGGAGAAGTCCTACGGACGGTTCGGTCCGCTGGCCGACCACGTCATCGCCGTGCAGCCGGAGAAGGAGCTCATCGAGGGCTTCCTCGCGTCCCGCCCGGACTCCGGCTCGAAGCCGCGGGCCATCGGCCAGATCCCCATCTCCTGGGACCCGGACCGCGACACGGCGGTCAAGCGCGCCTACGAGCAGTTCCGCTGGTTCGGCGGCGGCTGGTCGGTCAACGCGGACCTGCCGACGCCGGCGGGATTCGCCGGGGCCTCGCAGTTCGTCCGGCCCGAGGACGTCGCGGACTCGATCCCGTGCGGCCCGGACCTCGACGGCATCGTCGAGGCGGTGAGCGCCTACTGGGAGGCCGGTTTCACCGACATCGCGCTGGTGCAGGTGGGTGACGAGGGGCAGCAGCGCTTCCTCGACGAGGCCGCCGAGCCGCTCCTGCAGAAGCTGCGGGACGCGTCCCCGTCCACCTGACGGAGGCTTGCTGATCGCCGGCGCCCGGACGCCTGGGCATCCGACCGTCCGGGTGCCCAGGCG
>NZ_JBHUYG010000135.1:0-9123 GCF_042668795.1 Pedococcus sp. NPDC057267
AGCGGTTCACCTGCTACTGTGCTTCGCCCCGGTCCCCGGGGCAACGCACAGTCCGTTCTGCCCCCTCACCCTCCGGTGGCTGTGAGGTGCTCCGTCATCCGCTGTATTTGCGGTCCGGAGCCTCGCTTTACGATGTCTGGATCGTGAAACGGCGCGTTTCGGGCCTGCAGGGATCCACGGAGTGGGTACCCGCCGTCCCCGGCGGGCCCCACCCCGAGTCGGAGACCCGGCCGCGCCGTCATCGCTCCGGATGAGGGGTGAGGACCGTGCCGGACGCCACCGCAAGCGCCCGCTTCGACACCCAGGTCTCGCTCGGGCTCGTGCGCGACTTCGAGCTGCGGCACCGCGACGGTCCGGTCGAGCTGCCGGCCGCCTCGCAGCGGCTGCTCGCGCTGCTGGCCCTGCTGGCCCGGCCGACGCCCCGGTCCCTCGTGAGCGCCACGCTCTGGCCGGAGGCGGACGAGCAGCACGCCGGTGCCAGCCTGCGCAGCGCGCTGTGGCGCATCGCCGCCCTCCCGGGGCCGTCCCTGGTGCGCACCTGCGGGACCGGTTTGGCACTGGCCGAGCACGTCGTCGTCGACCTGCACGACCTCCTGCGCGATGCCCAGCAGGTGCTCGCAACGCGGCAGCCGCCCGACGGGCTGCTCGCCGCGGGCGAGGCGCTGCGCCGCCTCGGCGGTGACCTGCTGACCGGGTGGTACGACGAGTGGGTGGTCGAGGAGCGGGACCGCTTCCGCCAGCTGCGGCTGTACTCCCTCGACGTCATCGGCACCGTGCTGCTCGACCACGGTCGGACGGGCGAGGCGTTGCAGGTCGCGCTGGCCCTGGTGGAGGCGGACCCGCTGCGGGAGAGCGGCCACCGGCTGCTCCTGTCCGTGCACCTGCAGGAGGGCAACGTGGCGGAGGCCGTCCGCCAGCACGACCGGTACGCCCGCCTGCTCGAGCGTGAGCTCGGGGTGCAGCCGTCGGCGCTGATGGCGGCCCTCCTGCACGGCTGCCGAACGGGCGCGGACGCCACGGTCCGCAGTCGGCGTGACACCGCCGTGACGGTCGCGTGACGCACCGCCGGTCACCCTGAGCCCACACGGGCGCCGCAGGCCCGGGGAGCGTGGGGGTGAGGGCCATGGGCGCAGCCCAGGGAGGGGAGGCGACGGCGCCGCGCCGCCGCATCTGGGTCCAGCAGGTGGCGGTCGAGACCAACCGCCTCAAGATGCGCGTCGACGCCGCGCGGGCGCGCGGTGACCTCACCGAGCCGCAGGAGATGGTCGCCGTCGGCATCGACGGCTTCGTGGAGCGGGCCCGGGCGGCGGCCTTCCGCGACGACCCCATCCCGGGCCGCCTCGCGAACTGGTGGCGCGGCACGCTGGTCGAGGCGGCATACCGGAACATGCACTCCGCGCGCAGCGCGATGCTCGACCTCTACACGGACGCCGAGCTCCGCGCGGAGATCCCCATGGTGGTCGCCCGCGCCAACGCCACGCTGCACCGCGACGACCCCCGCCGCTCGACCATCGCCGAGCTGAGCGCGCTGCCGACCGCGCGGCTGCGCCCCCGCATGCGGCGGCTGGTCGGCGACAGCTACGAGAAGCTCGACCTCGAGCACGCGCAGCTGCGCAGCTTCCGCAACATCGTGCTGCTCGCCGCTGCCTTCCTCTTCGTGTGCGTCGTCGTCACGCTGGTCTTCGTCACGCGGAACCCGAGCTGGGTCCCGCTGTGCTTCGACACCGGCAGGGAGAAGATCATCGCCTGCCCGTCGCGCGAGCTCGCGGGTGCCAGACCGAGTGCCCCGGACATCCTCGTGGCGACGGCGATGGGCGGCCTGGGCGGCGCCTTCGCCGCGGTGCTGTCGATCCGCAACCTCAAGGGCACGGCCAACCCCTACGACGTGCCGGTGGCGCTCGCCGTCCTGAAGTTCCCGCTCGGGGCGATGACCGCGATCCTGGGCCTGGTCGCCATCAAGGGCGGGTTCGCGCCCGGCCTGTCCAACCTCGACAACCAGGGCCAGATCCTGGCCTACGCCCTGCTCTTCGGGTTCTCCCAGCAGGCGTTGTCCCGGCTCCTCGACAAGCGAGCGCAGGACCTGCTCGAGGGCCTCCCCGGGGGTGAGGCTGCAGCCCCGCTGCCGAACTCCAAGGCGGAGGTCCTGCCCGCCGACGCGCCGGCACCCGACGCCGGGGCCGACGGCGGGGCGACGGGCGCCGCCCCGGCTCCGGGTCCCGGGTCCGGCGGTCCGGTCGAGGGCGCGGCCTCCACGGCACCCGCGGGGGTGGCGCCGCCCGGTGCCGAGGAGGAGGCGCCCCGGACGTCTGGCCCCCTCCCGGAGAAGGACCGTCCCGTCGACGAGCCCGGCACGGCCACCCAGCAGGACCAGTTCGACCTGCTGCGCGACACCGGGAACGCGCGCAAGGACCAGAGCGAGGACGAGGAGGCCGAGCTGCTCCGGAAGGAGTTCGGCACCCCGGACGCGCAGGGGATCTACGCGGCACCCGCCGCCGCCACGACCCCACCCCCCACGGGGCAGGAGGGGCAGACATGACCGGGGTCGAGGACATGGTCCGGGCCGCCGAGCGGTCGCTGGGGCTGACGGGCCGGCCGAACACGATCACGCGGTGGTACTCCCAGCGCAACGGCCCGGTCTTCGCCACGGCGCCCTGGTGCAACCAGAGCATCACCTACTGGGCCAACACCTCCGGCAACGCCGGGCCGGTCTGCTTCGGACGCGACTACGCCTTCACCGTCTGGCACGCGGAGCGCTTCCGCCGCGAGGGCCAGTGGCACGTCGACATCGCCGGCATCCGTCGCGGCGACATCGTCTTCTTCGACTGGGACGAGACCGACCGCATCGGCGCGATCGACCACATCGGCCTCGTGACCGGCGTGCGCGACGGCGTCGTCTACACCATCGAGGGCAACACCTCCGACGCCTGCCTGCGCCGGGCGCGCTACGCCTCCACCATCGTGGGCTACGGGCGCCCGGAGTATGCCGGGCCGGGCCAGGCAGCGGTGCGTGCGCCCACGCCGTCGCCAGCGGTGGCCCCGGGTGCGGCGACCGGCAGTGACGCCGCGCCGCCCGGCCTGCCGATGCTGCGCCGGGGGAGTGCCGGCGTGCTCGTCAAGCAGCTGCAGCGCTGCCTCAACAAGGTCCAGTCCTCGCGCCTGCAGGTCGACGGCGACTTCGGGCCGATGACCTCCGGCGCCGTCAAGGCCTTCCAGACGCGGGCCGGCGGCCTGGTCGTCGACGGCGAGTACGGACCCAAGACGGCGGGGAAGCTGACGGTCGCGCGCCGGCGGGTGCGCTGACCCCCCAGGGACACCGATGCACCGCACACCCGGGACGAACCCATCGCGACGAAAGGTGACAGGACATGCCTGACGGCACGCACGCCCCCTCCCTGACGGCCGAGACCGTGCCGCCCGACGCCCCCGACGAGGTCAGGGACCTGGCGGCCCGCGGAGCCGGACCGCGCGTGCCCTGCTTCGACGCGACCGTGGGCGTCACGCTGCCGCCGCAGTCGTGGACGGGCACGCCCCGCAACCGGCTGGTCCTGATCGGTGACTCGCTGAGCCACGGCTTCCAGAGCGGTGCCGTCTTCAACACCGACCTGTCCTACGGCGCGATCATCGCCTACGAGCTGGGGTGGCTCGACGGCTTCCGCTACCCGCGCTACCCCGGGCTGGGCGGGCTGCCGATCAACCTCGAGCTGCTCATGCGCGACCTGGAGTCGCAGGTGGGCTCGGCGATCAGCCTCTGGGAGCTGCCGCTGGCGCTGTTCCGGGCGCGGCAGTTCATGGACGACGTCGAGGACTACTGGGAGCGTGGGCCCGGCGCCGTGCCCCCGACGGCGACCGGCATCAACCACAACCTCGGGATGTACGGCTGGGACCTGCGCGACGCGCTGGACTGGACTGCTGAGCTGCTCGAGCAGCAGGTGACCACGCCGAAGGACGACCTGCTCCAGCAGGTGGTCGAGCACAACAGCGAGCGGGCCGCGCTGCGCGTCTACCCCCGCGGCGACACCGAGAGGACGCTGTCCGTCTTCCAGGCAGCAGCCCGGCTCGGCGAGGACAGGGACGACGACACCGACGACGGCATCGAGACGCTCATCGTCTTCCTCGGGGCCAACAACGCCCTGCGCACCGTCACCGACCTCACCGTCCGCTGGAGCGGCCCCGGGTACGACTCCCTGACGGGCAAGGGCCAGTACACGATCTGGCGTCCCGAGCACTTCCGGTCCGAGCTCGGGCACGTCGTCGATGCGGTCCGCGGGATCCGCGCGCGGCACGTCATCTGGTGCACGGTCCCGCACGTGACCATCGCCCCGATCGCCCGCGGCATCGGCGGCAAGGTCCAGCCGGGGTCGCGGTACTTCCCCTACTACGCGAGGCCGTGGGTCACCGACCAGGCCTTCAACGCCGGCCGCGACGTGCACATCACCGGCGACGAGGCCCGCGCGGTCGACTACGCGATCGACGTCTTCAACACCGACATCGAGGGCGTCGTGCGCACCGAGCGCAGCGGTGGCGCGCCGGGCGGGACGGTACGGGACTGGTACCTGCTCGACATCGCGGGCATGCTCGACCGCCTCGCCGCCCGGCGGTACATCAACGACGTCAACGCCAGGCCCTCCTGGTGGACGCCGTACCCGCTGCCGCCGACCCTGCAGGCGCTGCAGCCGCCGGTCGACTCGCGGTTCCTCAGCGGCGACGGGCACGGTGGCCGGGACCAGGGCGGGCTGTTCTCGTTGGACGGCGTGCACCCGACGACGGTGGGCTACGGCCTCATCGCGCAGGAGATGATCCGGATCATGGAGTCCGCCGGGGTCGCCTTCCGGCACCCGAACGGGCAGCCGCGGACGGGCCCGGTGCTCGTCGACTTCGACCGCCTCGTGCTGCGCGACACGCTCGTCCGGTTCCCACCGCAGATCGTGGACTCGACCCTGTCGACCCTGGGCTGGGCCGACGAGCACCTCGGCTGGGTCCTGCGCGCGCTGAAGTCCCACTTCTGACACCCGTCCTGCTGCAGACGGCTGACCCGGACGGGCGGTCCCGCGCGTACCGTCCGGACCGTGGAGCTCCCACCGGCACAGGACGTCATGCGGCTCCTCGGCGGCTACATGGTCACCCAGGCCCTCGGGGTGGTGGTCGACAGCGGTCTCGCCGACCGGGTCGGGGACGAGCCGGTGCCGCTCGAGGTGCTCGCCGGGCACACCGGCATACCGGCCCCACAGCTCGCCAGGCTGCTGCGCGCCCTGCGCACGGTCGGTGTCTTCGACACGGGGCCGGACGGCGTCGTCCACACGGACACCTCGCGGCTCCTGTGCCGGGACGCCCGCGCGAGTGTGGCGCCGTTCGTCGACATCCACACCGACCGCGGGTATGCCGCGTGGGCCGACCTGCTCGTGGCCCTGCGCGAGGGCGGCTCGGCGTTCGAGCGGCAGCGGGGCATGCCGATGTTCGAGTGGCTTTCGAGCCACCCGGACGAGGGGGCGCGGTTCAACGAGGCCATGGCGGCGGGGTCCCGGCAGCGCAGGGAGGTGCTCCTCGCGAGGGACTGGTCGGGGTCGACCTCCGTCGTCGACATCGGCGGCGGCACCGGCACCAACCTGCTCGCCGTGCTCGAGGCGCACCCGCACCTGACGGGGGCGGTGCTGGACCTGCCGTCGGTGCGCGAGCAGGCGCTCGCCCTCATGGCCACCTCACCGGCCGGGGACCGGTGTGGCTTCGTCGCCGGCAGCTTCTTCGACGAGGTGCCCGTCGCGGACACCTACGTCATGGCCGTGGTCCTGCACGACTGGGACGACGAGCAGGCCCTGCGCATCCTGCGCTCGTGCCGGCGGGCGGCGCCGGACGGCGCGCGGCTGCTGGTCGTCGAGACGGTGCTCGCCGACGGCGAGGGCTGGGACTGGGCGCCGTGGATGGACCTGCACATGCTCGTCATGCTGGGCGGTCGCGAGCGGACCGAGGCCGAGTGGCGCCGGCTCCTGCAGGACGGCGGGTGGGACGTGGAGGCGGCAGGTCCGCGGCTGCTGGAGTGCCGCGCTCAGCGCGAGACGCCGTAGTACCGCAGCTTGCGGTAGAGCGTCGCCCGGCTCATGCCGAGCTCTGCCGCGGCCTCGCCGACGCTCACGCCGTCGCGGGCCAGGGCCCGGACGATCTCGTCGCGCTCCAGGGTCTCCATGCGCGAGAGGCGGTGCGCGTGGTGGGTCGAGAACGCCGGGGGCAGGTGCCGCACGTCGACGGTCTCGGAGCGGGCGGCCGCGTCGTGGACCACGCGGACGAGCTCGTCGACGTTGCCCGGCCAGTCGTGGGCCTGCAGCGCGCGCTCGGCGGCTGGCGTGAAGTCGACCTCGCGCATGCGGGCCTGGTGGGCCACCCACCGGGCCAGGGCCAGCACGTCCTCGGGGCGCTCGCGCAGGGGTGCCACCTCGACCACGCTGCCGACCAGCGGGGCCAGCGGCGCCGGCACGACGTCGAGCTCCCGGGCGGTCACCGCCCAGGCCAGGCCGCCGTCGGCCGTCGGCGGACGGTCGGCCACCGCCGCCATGGCGCGCTGCCGCAGCTCGTATGCCGCCCACGCCGGCAGCGCGTCGACGTTCTCGACGACCACGGCCGTGTCGGGCTTGGCCAGCTCCGGGATCCACAGGGACAGCCATGCCTCCACGTCCTCGGCGTCGGGGACGTCGGCGGTCAGGACGCGGATGCGCGGGTGGGCCCGACGCAGCGCCTGGCCGAGGAGGGTGGCGCGCCCCGACCCGGGCTCGCCGACGGCGGCGACGGTGCGGCCCTCCCGGAACGCCGACGTCGCGGTCTCCAGGGCGTCGGTCCACGTCGCCGACATCGACCGGATGGTGCCGGCCGCCGGCTCCAGGCGTGCACGCTGGACCCGGAAGACGGCACCGCGCGGCTGCGAACGGACGGTCCGGCCGCTGGAGCGCGCGAGCATGAGGGCCGCCGTGGTGGAGGCCGCAGACTCGGCGAGCGCGAGCAGCAGGCCGGCCGAGGACCGGGACCACGTGGTGATGTTGACGCAGCCCTCGAGGCGCCCACCGACGGGGTCGATGACGGGCACCGCGGCGCAGGTGTACGTGCACAGGCTCGCGCTGTAGTGCTCCTCGGCCCGGACCAGTGAGGGCGCCCGGTCGGCGAGGGCGAGCCCCAGCCCGTTGGTGCCGGCCTCGCGCTCGGAGAAGGCGAACCCGGGTGCGAGGTGCACCCGGTCGAGCGCGCGCAGCAGGCTCGTGTCGCCGGAGAACCGGTTGAGCACCAGGCCGTCGGCGTCGGTGAGCATGAGGCTGAGCGGCTCGTCGGCCAGCGTCCGGTGCAGGCTCGTCAGCACCTCGTGGCCGCACTCGAAGAAGAGCGAGTCGGGGACGACCGAGCCGGCCCACACGGGGTCGACCGACTCGAGCGAGACGCCGTACTCCTCGCTGCGCTGCCACGACGCGAGCAGGCGCTTCGACGGGGGCGCGGAGGCGGCGGTGGACGAGGCCCCCGGGGCCCCGGTCGGCGCGCCCGCGCGGCGGGGCAGGGCGGCCTCGTGGTCGGCGGTCATCGTCGACCTCCTCTCGCTCCCGGAAACGGTAACTCCGGGCGTTCTGCAGGGCCACGGGTTCGCGTCTCAAAGTGAGACGGGGTCGGGTCTCAAAGTGAGACTGCGACCCCCTGTCACCGGCCTCGAGCGGCACCTACCGTCGCTGCAGTCCGCGACGACGGCGTCGCGAGAAGGAGAAGGCCATGTACACCAAGGACGGCGAGAACTACTTCATCGTCGACGCGCACATCGCGCTCTGGGACGCGCGTCCGGAGAACCTGCGCAACGAGCACGGCAAGCAGTTCATCGACTGCTTCTACGACTACCACCGCAACCTCTCGCCCGAGGAGGAGGCGTGGTCGTACGAGGACTACCTGTACCAGGGTGGCCAGCGCCTCATGAAGGACCTGTTCGAGGACGGCTACGTCGACCACGCCATCTTCCAGCCGGCGGCCCTCACCGAGTTCTACAAGAACGGCTTCGGGCAGACGAAGGAGGCGTACGAGCTGGCCGCGGCCCACCCCGGCAAGCTCACCTACAACCACAACTTCGACCCCCGCAACGGCGAGCAGGGCCTGGACGACCTGCGCCGCGACCACGCGGCGATGGGATTCAGGGGAGTGAAGCTCTACACGGCCGAGTGGCACGGCGAGTCCCGCGGCTGGAAGCTCGACGACCCCTGGGCCTACCGCTACTTCGAGGTCTGCCGCGAGCTCGGCATCACCAACATCCACGTCCACAAGGGCCCGACCATCCGCCCGCTGGACCGTGACGCGTTCGACGTCGCCGACATCGACCACGTCGCCACCGACTTCACCGACCTCAACTTCGTCGTCGAGCACGTCGGCCTCCCGCGGCTGGAGGACTACTGCTGGATCGCCACGCAGGAGCCCAACGTGTACGGCGGCCTCGCAGTCGCCATGCCCTTCATCCACACCCGGCCCCGGTACTTCGCGCAGATCATGGGCGAGCTCCTCTACTGGGTCGGCGAGGACCGGCTGTTCTTCTCCAGCGACTACGCGATCTGGACCCCGCGCTGGCTGGTCGAGCGGTTCGTCGACTTCCAGATCCCCGAGGACATGACCGAGTACGCCCCGATCACCACGGACCAGAAGAAGAAGATCCTCGGCCTCAACGCCGCGAAGATGTACGACATCGAGGTCCCGGCGGAGCTGCGCCTTCCCGAGGCCGAGGCCACCGAGACCGGTCCCCGCGACCCGGCCGCCGCCGACCTGGCCACGGTCTGAAGCCATGACCGTCCTCACCCCCGAGCAGACGGTGTCGAGGGCTGCCGTCCGACGCGCCCTCGACACCGTCATCGACCCCGAGCTCGACGAGCCGGTGACCGACCTGGGCTTCGTCCGGTCGGTCGACATCGACGGCCGCGACGTGACCGTCCACCTTCGTCTGCCCACCTCGTTCTGCTCGCCGAACTTCGCCTACCTCATGGCCTCGGACGCCAAGGACGCCCTCACGGGGCTCGCCGGGGTCGGTCGGGTGGTGGGCGCGCGCGCCCCCCCCCCCCCCACGGCCCGGAGCCACCCCCGGCCGGCGGCGGCCCCGGGCGCCCGCGGCCCCCTCCCCCCCCCCGC
>NZ_JBHUYG010000136.1:0-8915 GCF_042668795.1 Pedococcus sp. NPDC057267
GTGATGGACAGGGCCTCGGCGACGTCGGAGTCGTCGAAGCCGACGACGCCGACGTCGGTGCCGAGCCGCAGTCCCCGGGCCTGGATCGCGCGGACCGCTCCCAGGGCCAGCAGGTCGGAGGCGCACAGGACCGCCCCACGGCCCCCCATCCCGTCGATGAGGCGCTCGGCGGCGGCGGTGGCCAGGGCCACGTCCTGCACCGACTCGGCCGTCAGGGACGCGTCGTCCTCGTGCCCGGCGGACGTGAGCGCGTCGAGCCAGCCGGCGCGGCGGTCCTCGCCGACGGGGGAGCCCTCGGGCCAGCCGAGCCACGCCACGTGCTCGTAGCCCTGCGACAGCAGGTGCTCGACGCCGATGCGCATGCCGGCGCGGCCGTCGACGTCGACCCAGCAGTCGAGGTCGGGGCGGTCCCAGATGCGACCGAAGGACACGAACGCCACGTCCTGCGCGAGCAGCCAGTCCGGCCGGGGGTCCCCGTGCCGCGTGTCGCCGAGCACGAAGCCGTCGACGAGCCCGCTGCCGAGGAGCCGCTCGTAGCCCTCGATGAGCGAGTCCGGCTCCGGGGCGAAGGTGACGAGGTGCGCCGCGTGGCCCGGCGCCGCCACGGTCATCTCGACGAGGAACCCGTCGAGGATGTGCCCCATCCGCTCGACCCCCCAGGGGTTGACCTCGAACCCGTAGGCGCTCGCGCGGCGGCGGCGCAGCTGCTGGGCGGCGGCGTTGGGGGAGAAGCCGAGCTCCTCGATCGCCGCGTGCACCTTGGCGAGCGTCTCGGGCGCGAGCAGGTGCGGCTTGTTCAGCGCGTTGCTCACGGTCTGCCGCGACACGCCGGCCGTGGCGGCGACGTCGACGATCGTCACGCGATCGCCCTGCCGGCTCGCCCTCGGTGCCACGTCGCTCCCTTGCGAAGTGATGGTCGGTGGTGGGACGGTTGCCCCGTCGCCGATTGGAACGTTCAAATCAGCGTCCACCGGAAGAATGACCCACAGCGCCTGCGTCGTCAAGAAGTGGCCGGGGACCCGGCTGGGCGGATGGTGCGCCACCTGAGAAGGTGGCGGCACCGCCCGCCGCCACGCCCCGGCACGACGCACACCGACCCGAAGGAGCCGCCCGCATGCCCACTCGACACCGCCAGCCGTGGCTGCACGACCTGGCGATCAGCGTCCGGGGCAACGTGACGGCCCTGTCGGGGGAGGACGGCCAGGTCCGCCCCGGCACGGCGCACGGCCTGTACGTGGACGACGAGCGGGTGCTCAGCGGCCTGCGCGTGACCGTGGGCGGGGACGAGCCGAGCCTGGTCGGCGGCGAGGCGCGCGCGGGCCGGGCCCAGTTCCTGTCCTCCGCCCGCGACCTCGGCGACCCCGGTGCCGACCCGACCGTCGAGGTGCGGCGCAGCCGGGAGCTCGTCGACGCCGGCATGGTCGAGACCATCGAGCTCGTCTCCCGTGCGGCCGCGACCGTGAGCTCGGTCCTGCGGGTCGAGGTCGCCGCCGACGGTGCGGACATGGCGACGGTCAAGGCGGGCATGGTCGACCAGCCCCCGCTGGCTCCGTCGGTCGAGGGAACGCGCGTGCACCTCGAGGCCCCCCGCCACGGGGTGACCGTCGAGGCAGGCGCCTCTGCGGGCGTCGAGGGCGGCACGGCCGTCTACGAGCACCCCTTCGAGCTCCCGCCCGGCGACTCGGTCGAGCTGGTGGTGACCGTGACGACGACGCGGCGGACGCAGAGCGCGCTCGACGCGGACCCCGGCCTCGACGCCGTCGCGTGGGACGACGTGGCCGTGGAGGCCGACGACCCCCGCCTCGAGCCGCTCGTCGCCGAGTCGGTGGCCGACCTGCGCCACCTCCTGCTGCGTGACCCCCTCGACCGCGCCGACGTGTTCGCCGCGGCCGGAACCCCTTGGTACCTCACGCTGTTCGGCCGCGACTCCATCTGGGCGGCGCGGCTCATGCTGCCCTTCGGCACCGAGCTCGCGGGCGGCACGCTGCGCTCGCTGGCGAGGCGCCAGGGCACCACCGACGACCCCGACTCCGCCGAGCAGCCCGGCAAAATCCCGCACGAGGTGCGTCGCACGGCATACGGCGCCGCCGGGCACGCGCTCCAGCTCCCCCCGCTCTACTACGGCACGGTGGACGCGACGGCGCTGTGGGTCTGCCTGCTCGTCGACGCGTGGCGGTGGGGCCTGCCCGAGGAGCAGGTCCGGGCGCTGCTGCCGAACCTGGACGCGGCCCTCGGCTGGCTCACCGGCCCGGGCCGGCCCGACACCGACGGCCTGCTCAAGTACATCGACACCACCGGTCACGGCCTGGCCAACCAGGGGTGGAAGGACTCCGGCGACTCGATGCGGATGCGCGACGGCCGCGTGGCAGACGCACCCATCGCGCTGGTGGAGGCGCAGGCGTATGCCGTCGAGGCGCTCGCCGGCGCGGCCGACCTGCTCGAGGCGCTGGGGCGCGACGACGCCGGGCGGTGGGCGCAGCAGGCCGCGGAGGTGGCGGCCAGGGTGCGCGACCGGTTCTGGGTCGAGGACGGCCGGGGGCGCTACCTCGCCATGGCCCTCGACGGCAGCGGGTCGCCCGTCGACGGCGTCGGCTCGAACATGGGGCACGTCCTCGGCACGGGCGCGGTGACCGCCGACGAGGCCGCCCTCGTGGCCGAGCGCCTCACCTCGCCCGGGCTGCTCGACCGGTTCGGCGTCCGGACCATGTCGACCGACACCGGGGGCTTCAACCCCATCGGCTACCACACCGGCTCGATCTGGACCCACGACACCGCCATCGCTGCGCTGGGCCTGTCGCGGGAGGGCTTCGGCGACCTCGCTGGCACCCTCGCGCGGGCGCTCGTCGCCTCCGGGACCGCGTTCGACCGCAGGTGGCCCGAGCTCTACTCCGGGTCCCCCGTCATCGAGAGCCCGGCCCCGTACCCCGCGTCGTGCCGGCCCCAGGCGTGGTCCGCCGCGTCGGTCGGCGCCCTGGTCACGACGGCCCTCGGCCTGCGCGCCGACGTGCCGAACGGGGAGCTCGTCGTGCGGCCGCCCGCCACGCCGCCCTTCGGCAGCCTGCGGGTGCGGGGCCTGCGGTGGGGTGCGACCACGTTCTCCGTGGCCGTCGACCGTGACGGCAGCGTGCACGTGGAGGGGCTGCCCGGCTCGGTCTCGGTGGTGGTGACGGCTTAGACTCGGGCGTTCCCCCCAGGACGCAGCACGGGTCCGCGAAGGACGCAGCACGGCGAAAGGACGCACCCTGTGGGACTGCTCGAGACGATCGCGAGCCCGGCAGACCTCAAGGCGCTGACGCCTGCCCAGCTCCCGGCGCTGGCCGAGGAGATCCGCACCTTCCTGGTGACCGAGGTCTCCAAGACCGGCGGCCACCTCGGGCCCAACCTGGGCGTCGTCGAGCTGACCATCGCCCTGCACCGCGTCTTCGACAGCCCGAAGGACACGATCGTCTTCGACACGGGCCACCAGTCGTACGTGCACAAGCTGCTGACGGGCCGGCACGACTTCAGCCGGCTGAAGAAGAGCGGCGGCCTCTCCGGCTACCCGAGCCGCGCCGAGTCCGAGCACGACGTCGTCGAGAACAGCCACGCGAGCACCGCGCTGTCGTGGGCCGACGGCATCGCCAAGGCCCGCCGCCTGCGCGGTGAGCGGGGGCGCCACACCGTGGCCGTCATCGGCGACGGCGCCCTCACGGGCGGCATGGCGTGGGAGGCGATCAACAACATCGCCGCCGACAAGGACCTGCCGCTGACCATCGTCGTCAACGACAACGAGCGCTCCTACGCCCCGACGATCGGGGGCCTGGCCGAGCACCTCGCCACGCTGCGCACCACCCGCGGCTACGAGCGCTTCCTCGACTGGGGCAAGAGCACCCTGTCGCGGACCCCCGTCGTCGGGGGCGCGATGTACGAGACGTTGCACGGCATGAAGAAGGGCATCAAGGACATCGTCGCCCCGCAGGGGATGTTCGAGGACCTCGGCCTGAAGTACCTCGGCCCGGTCGACGGCCACGACGAGCAGGCGGTCGAGCAGGCCCTGCGCCGGGCGCGGTCGTTCGGCGGCCCGGTGCTCGTCCACGTCATCACGCAGAAGGGCCGCGGCTACGCCCCGGCGCTCAACGACGAGGCCGACCGCATGCACGGCATCGGCAAGATCAACCCCGAGACCGGCCTGCCGTTCGAGGTCAGCGGCCGCATCTGGACCGACGAGTTCAACGACGAGATGGTCGCCGTCGGCAGGGAGCGCGACGACGTCGTGGCCCTGACCGCGGCCATGCTCATCCCGGTCGGGCTCGACGGCTTCGCCGCCGCGTACCCCGACCGCGTGTTCGACGTGGGCATCGCCGAGCAGCACGCCGTGACGATGGCCAGCGGCCTCGCGTATGCCGGGATGCACCCCGTCGTCGCGGTGTACGCCACGTTCCTCAACCGGGCCTTCGACCAGCTGCTCATGGATGCCGCGCTGCACCACGCCGGGGTCACGTTCGTCCTCGACCGGGCGGGCGTCACCGGGTCAGACGGCGCCTCGCACAACGGCATGTGGGACATGACGCTCGGCTCGATCGTCCCGGGGCTTCGGCTCGCGGCGCCACGCGACGGCCAGCAGGTGCGGCTGCAGCTTCGTGAGGCGCTCGAGGTCTCCGACGCCCCGACCGTCCTGCGCTTCCCCAAGGGGGACGTCGGGCAGGCCGTGCCCTCCGTGCGCACGCACGGGAGCGTCGACGTGCTGCACGAGACCTCGGCCGACTCCTGCGAGCTGCTCGTCGTCGGCGTGGGCGTCTTCGCCTCGCTGGCCGTCGACGTCGCCGCCAAGCTCGAGGCGCAGGGGCACAGCGTGACCGCCGTCGACCCGAGGTGGGTCCTGCCGGTCAGCGACGACCTCGTCGAGCTCGCCCGCTCCGCCGGCGCGGTGGCCGTCGTCGAGGACAACCTGGTCAGCGGGGGGATCGGCGCGGCCGTGACCCTGGCCCTGCGCCAGGCCGGGCTCGACGTGCCCGTGCACCTGCACGGCATACCGAAGCAGTTCCTGCACCACGCGTCGCGCGGCGAGCTGCTCGAGGAGCTCGGCCTGACGGCCGATGCCGTGGCTACGTCGCTCGCCGAGCGCCTTCGCTGAGCAGCCGCAGGCGCAGCGCCAGCTGCAGCTCGAGGGCGGCGTCCGGGCGCTGCCAGTCGCTCCCGAGCAGCGCCGTGATGCGCTCGAGCCGCTGGCTCACCGTGTTGACGTGCACGTGCAGTGACGTCGCCGCGTGCCGCGGGCTGCCGCCGGCGTCGAAGTAGGCCTGGAGCGTCTTGACGAGCTCCGAGCCCCGCCTGGCGTCGTAGTCCAGCAGCGGGCCGAGCTGGGTCCGGACGTAGCCGTCGATGTCCGGCGTCGACCCGACCACCAGGCCGGCGAAGCCCAGGTGGGCCGACGAGGCGCCATTGCCCTGCAGGCCGAGGGCCAGGAGCGCGTCGAGGGTGCGCACCGCCTCCCGCCAGGCCGCCGGGAGGTCGCCGCCGACCGCCACGGGCCCTGCCGCGCCGACGGTGACGGCGCCGAGCCGGGCGAGCCGCTTGGCGAGCTGGACCGCGGCGGCGTGCGGGTCGTCGGTCGGCAGCAGCGCCACGACGTTGCCGTCGTGCTCGCCGACGACCGAGCCCGGCCCTGCGGCTGCGTGGGAGGCGAGCAGCAGGGTCCGGCGGGGGGTCTGGTCGTCGGCGTGGGCGACGAGGACGGTCAGCGGGGTCGTGGGGTCGACGCCCTGCGACCGCGCCCGGGCGGCCAGCGTCTGCGGGTCGCCGCGGCCGCTCACGAGGTCGCTGACGAGGTCGGTGCGCACGCGTTGCTCGGCCTCGGCAGCCGTGCGCTCGAAGAGGAGCACCAGCGCGCACACGACGGCGGCGCGCTCCATGGTGCGGCGGTCGGCGTCGTCGAGCACGCCGGCGCCGCCGAGGACGAGCGCTCCGAGCGGCGTCTGCGGCGCCTTCACCGCGATCGCCCACTGGTCGCGCGCGGCGTCGTGCGCGAGGCGCCCGGTGCCCGAGGTCTCGCGGACGGCGGGGGAGTCCGACAGCGCCGGTCCGCCCTTGTCGGCCGCCGTCGGGACGGGGCCGTGGCTGCTTAGGGCCTCGCCCTCGGAGTCGACGAAGACGACCCAGCCGCCGAGCAGGTCGCCCAGCGCCTTGGTGATGTCGTCCACGCCACCGCCGGCCAGCACGAGCTCGGCGAAGCGGTCGTGCGCGGCCGCGGCGCGCTCGACGCCCGAGGTGTGGCGGCGCACCTCCTCGGCGCTGCGGGTCTGCACGATCGAGACGGCCGCCAGTGCCGCCAGCGACCCGAGCAGCGCCACCTGGTCGGGCGAGAAGGGCCGGGGCGAGCGGTTCGCCGCGAAGAGGACGCCGACGAACTCGTCCTCGACCACGAGCGGCGTGCCGCAGATCGAGACCAGGCCCTCGTCACCGACGGCGCTGTCGATGGTGCCGGTGTGCTGGAACCGGTGGTCGTGCAGGTAGTCGGCGCTCCAGTAGGGCTTGTGCGTCGAGGCGACCAGGCCGCCGAGGCCGTCGCCGAGGGAGAGCCGGACGTTCTGGAACTCGACGCTCACGGACCCGTCCGTGGCCCGCATGAACGTGTCGCCGGCCTGTGCGTCGTAGAGCGTCAGGTAGCTGACGTCCGTGCCCAGCAGGGCCCGGGCACGGCGCACGATCGCCTCGAGCAGGCCGGCGGGGTCGCGCAGCGAGGCTAGGTCTCGCGCGGTCTCGACGAGGGCGGTCAGCTCGGCCTCTCGGCGCCGCCGGGAGTCGAAGGCGGCGCGCACCCGCAGCGCGAGCTCGCGGGCCTCGCCGGAGTGGTCGCGGACAGCACCGAGCTCGGACGCGGGTGCCCCCTCGGCCAGCAGGCGCAGCAGCGTCATCGCGGGGTCGTCGCGGTGCTCGGCCATCGCCCGGGATCCTAGGGGAGCGATGGCCGTCAGTGGGCCGTCCACCCGCCGTCCATCGCGAACGACGCACCGGACACCGAGTCGGCGGCCGGCGAGCAGAGGAACGCCACCAGCTCGGCGACCTCGGCCGGCTCCACGAGGCGCTTGACCGCCACGGGGTCGAGCATGACCGTGCCGACGACCTCGTCCTCGGGGATGCCGTGGGTGCGCGCCTGGTCGGCGATCTGCTTCTCCACCAACGGGGTCCGCACGTATGCCGGATTGACGCAGTTGCTCGTGACCCCGCGCCCGCCGCCCTCCAGCGCGGTGACCTTGGACAGGCCCTCCAGGCCGTGCTTGGCCGAGACGTACGCGGCCTTGAACTCGCTGGCGCGCAGCCCGTGCACGCTCGAGACGTTGACGACGCGGCCCCACTGCTGCTCGTACATGTACGGCAGCACCCGGCGCACGAGCCGGAAGGGCGAGGTGAGCATGAGCCGCAGGATGAGGTCCCAGGTCTCGGTCGGGAACTCGTGGATCGGCGCGACGTGCTGGATGCCCGCGTTGTTGACGAGCACGTCCACGTCGCCCGGCAGGGCGTCCACGGCGTCGAGGTCGCTGAGGTCCGTGGCGAGGGCCACGACGCCGCTGCCCTCGAACCGCGCGAGCCCGGCCTCGTCGCGGTCGACCGCGTAGACCTTGGCGCCCGCCGCAGCCAGACGGTCCACGCAGGCGGCCCCGATCCCGCTCGCGGCGCCGGTCACCAGGGCCGTGCGTCCGGACAGGTCGAGCAGGGCTGGCGTCGTCGGCATGACCGCGAGACTAGGTCTGGCAGGAGGGGCCCGAGCATGTGGTGGCCAACCACAGTTCTGCGCGGTCCTGTGTGGCGGGCCGCGCTGACCGGAGGGGTCCCGGGCGCCGGACGGTGCAGTGCGCCGGCGACGGTCAGGAGGGGTACGGCCGAACCGGGTAGGGGTAGGCGTCCTGCTCGCGGGGGGCGCTGGTCCGCAGCGACGTCCACGCCGTCACCGGCGACAGGAGCAGGCCTGGGGCCAGGACGACCAGTCCACGCCGGTCGATGCACAGCTCCGCGTGGCCGGCCGTGCTGTCGCCGGGCTTGATCTGCGTCCCCTCAAGGGCGGTGAGGTCGCTCGCCGACTCGGCCACGAGCACGCAGTCCAGCGCGCCGAGCGGCGAGTCCACGGTCGCGGTCGCAAGGGCCACCCCCTGGCCGCGGACGGCGTCGAGGAATGCCGGCCCCTGTGCCTGCGAGGTCATGGCGCCCGCGGCAAGGGCGACGAGGGAGTCGGTCAGGACGTCGAAGAGGTGGGGCCTGTCGCCGGGGGACTCCTTGCCGGTGAGCGTGAAGCAGGAGCGTTCCGCGTGCGGGCAGACCGTGAGGGGCGCGGCCATGAGGCGTTGCGGGTCGGGGTCCGCCAGGGCCGCCTGGTCGGCATACACGTCCAGGACGGGCCGGTCCTGCGGCCCGAAACGGACGTGCGACCGGACCCGTCCGCGGGTGAGCGTGTACTCCCCGAAGGGGGCGTCGACCGTGGCTGCGAACTCGCGGCCGAGCACCGCGCGGGCGCGGCTCGCCACGGTGTCGACGTCGCCCTCGGTGGCGGGCCGCACGGTGCGCACCACGGGCGCCCAGTCGGCCCAGGCGGTTGCCTGCACCTGGAACTCCGACCACTGGCCGGGTCCCGGTGCCATGCCCGTGGCGCCGCCTCGGGAGGTGGGTCCAGCCGGGGTGGTGGGACCGGCCGGGGTGGTGGGGGTGCCCGTGGTGGTGGGGGTGCCCGTGGTGGTGGGCGTCGCGCCCGCTCCGCCAGGGGGCGCGGTCCGCGGGGGCGTGCGCAGGCACGCGGTGGTCGACGCGCCGACCACGACGGCGACGACCGCGGCGAGGACCGCTCGGTGGGGACGGTGCACGCACCGGACTGTGACAGGTCCGGCGGGCCCGCGTCCCCGGATCGGCCAGGTCCGGCCGGAGGGACGAGCCGGGACGCGCCGAGG
>NZ_JBHUYG010000137.1:0-8771 GCF_042668795.1 Pedococcus sp. NPDC057267
ACATGAGGACCTCCGGTTTTGCGGTGACGGAACTAGACACCCATCACTTCGCCCGGAGGTCCTCCCTCATGTCAACAAGGTCCGTGGTCAATACATCTAGGAGCCGGCGAGGTCGAGGGTGACCCCCTCCGACTCCAACCGGGTACGGCGCCCCCCGGCGGGCGCCGTACCCCGCGACAGGACGACCGACCCGTCGACCGCCCACGCCGCGAGCGCCACCTCGAGCAGCTCGGCGAGGTCGTCGCCGGCGACGTGCACGCGCACCTGGGCAGGCCAGTCCCGCCGGGGCACGAGGTCCTCGTATGCCGTGGTGCCGGCGGCCGTCCGCACGGCCGGGTCCTGCGGCCCGGGCTCGTCCCAGGCCGCGAACTGGTCGGCGTAGGTCGACAGCTCCCTCGCCTCGTCCATGGCGTCGGCAGGCACGGGCCCCTCGGACTGACGGGCGAGCGCCGCGAGGGTCACGAGGACGGCCGGGCCGCCCGCAGCCGCAGCGCGCTGCGCGTCGTCGGTGACGAGGAGGTCGACCGCCGCGCCCCCGACGTCCGGTGCCTCGGCCCCGGGCCCGTCCGCGAGGACCACGGTCGCGCCGACGGACCAGGCCGCCAGGGCCCAGTACAGGGACCGCCAGTGCGCCGGGAGGTCGAGGAGCACGGCCGAGCCGACCCCGAGGTCCCACTCCTCCTGCAGGGCGTTGGCGGCCTTGCTCACCCAGTTGCCCAGCACCTTGGCGCTCAGCTCGATCCGCTCTCCTGCGGTTGGGCCGGGGGTGTCGTCGTAGCAGGTGATGCGGGGGCGGCCGGGGTCCGTGCGGAGCATCGTGGCCAGGACGTCGGACGGGGTCGGCATGGGTGCCACCCTAGGGGCGCTAGCGTTGCGGGCTGTGAGCAGCCGCGCGCCCCGCAGCTACCCCTACACCCCTGACCCCGGCGACCTGCCCCTGCTGCGGGGTGAGGCGTGGGGCGGCCTGCTCGTCTCCCGCATCGTGGTGGGAGTCGCCTCGTGGCTCGTCCTCGGCGCGGTCGGCGCGGGCGACCTCGCCCTGCTCGGCTGGTGGCAGCCGTGGGTGGCCGGACCGGTCCTGCTCGTCCTGCTCGCCGTGGCGGCCGGGGTCGCCGCGATGGTGCCGGCCCGCCCCCTGCCCGTGTGGTCCACCGCCCTGCTGCTGCTCCTGTCCGTCGGGGCGAGCGTGTGGGCGGGGTGGACGCACTCCGAGCAGGTGCTGCCGCGACGTGACTCCGGCTCCTACCTGCAGTCCGCGATCCAGCTCGCGGCCGGCCACGCGCGCCCGATCGACGTGCCTTCCCGCTCCGTCGGCGGTCCCGACGTCCTGCGGCTGCCCGGCGTGACGCTCGCCAGCCCCGCCTTCTACTCGGTGGGCTCGCCGACGTCACCGTCGATCCAGCCGCAGTTCCCCGTCGGCCCCAGCGCCTGGTACTCCGTGGCCTGGTGGCTCGGCGGTGCGGACGCGGCGTTCTGGCTCGCCGCAGCCCTGTTCGGGGTGACGGTCCTCGCGGTCGGGCTGCTGGGCTCCCTGCTCGTCGGCCCGCGGTGGGGACCGCTCGCCGCGCTGGCCACCAGCCTGCTCTTCCCGCTCCTGCACGTCGCGCGCTCGACCTACTCCGAGCCGGTGGCGCTGCCCGCCCTCGGCGCGGCGCTGGTGGCGCTCACCATGGCGGCGCGGTCGGGGCCCGCCGGGGACGCGGCCGCGTCGCGCCGGGCCGCGGCCGTCGCGGGCGCGCTGCTCGGCGGCAGCATCGTGGTGCGCGTGGACGCCCTGCGCGAGGTGGTCCTGCTCGTGGTGGTGGCCGCCCTCGCCGGCGCCCAGCGCCAGGTGTGGGCCCGCGCGCTCGTCGTGGGTGCGCTGGCAGCCTCGGCCGTCGCGTTCGGGCTGACGTGGCTGACCTCGTCGCAGTACCTCGGCAGCATCGCCGGGTCGCTGCTCCCCCTGGTCGCGCTGGGCCTGGCCGTCGGGGTCGGGGGTGCCGTGCTCGTCGCCGGCGCCCACCGCGGCTGGTCACTCGGGGCCCTGGCGTCGGCCTGGCTGCCCCGTGCCCTCACGGGCCTGTTCGTGCTCGTCGGCGCCTTCCTCGCCTCGCGGCCGCTGTGGCAGACGGTTCGGCAGTCGGCGGCCGACTCCGGGTCTCGCGTCGTTGCCGGCCTCCAGGCGCGGCAGGGGCTGCCCGTGGACGGGGGGCGCACCTACGCCGAGCAGTCGCTGACCTGGATGTCGTGGTGGATCGGGCCCGTGGCGCTGGTGCTGGCCCTGGTCGCCACCGCCGTCCTCGCCCACCGGGCCGCGTCGTCGTGGGTGGAGGGGCGCGAGCTGCCGGCGTGGACCGGTCCGGCCGTGGTCGGGGTGGGGTCCACGCTCCTCACCCTCTACCGGCCGGGCATCACCCCCGACCACCCGTGGGCCGACCGGCGCCTCGTGATCGCCCTCCCGACGGTGGTGCTCCTCACGGTCGCGTGCGCCGCGGTGGTGTCGCGGTGGTCCACCCGGCGCCTGCCGTATGCCGTGAACGTCGCCACGAGCCTGCTCGTGGCGGTGGCGCTCGTCGTCCCGGCGGGGCTGGCCACCTGGCCGCACCGCGACGAGCGGGTCGAGCAGGGGGAGCTGGCGGCGGTCGACCGGGTGTGCTCCGCGATGCAGCCTGGGGACGTCGCGATCATGGTCGACTCGCGTGCCGCCAACGAGTGGCCGCAGGTGCTGCGCGGCTACTGCGGGGTGCCATCGCTGTCGACGACGTCCGCGCTGCGCCACGACCTGCCGCGGCTGCGCTCGACCCTGTCGCAGGTCGCGTCCGCGGTGCAGGCGCGCGGCGGCCGACTGGTCCTCGTGGCCGCCGACGGCCCGAAGGCCCTCACCGACCTCGGGCTGACGACCGGGACCAAGGCCGTGGACACGACCGTCCGCGAGGACGCGCGGCTGCTCGAGCGGCGCCCCGACCACCTGGTCGCGCTGCCGCTGCTCGTGTGGCTCAGCCGCCTCGACGGCTGAGCACCCGCACGGTCAGCCGCGGCGCGCGAAGGCGTCGGCGGCGAGCCGGCGCACCGCGGCATACGTGCCCCGGTCGGCGGCCACGATGATGCCGGGGGTCAGGGCCGAGGGGGAGTAGGGCGTGCCGTCGGGGTGTCCCACGGCGCCCCCGGCCTCGCACACCATCAGCGAGCCCGGGGAGTGGTCCCAAGGGCTGTTGCGCGCGTAGAGGATGTAGTCGGTCGCGCCCTCGATGAGGCGCGGGTAGTCGACGCCGCAGCAGACCCACGACCCGGTGAGGGCCGGCAGGTCGCCCAGGCTGTGCCCGCGCAGCGGCCAGATCGAGGTGACGCCGTGGGGTGCGACGTCGTCGGCGACCGGCTGGCGGGTGACCCGCTGCCCGTTGCGCCAGACGCCGGCGCCCTTCTCGGCGACCCAGCCGACCTCGTGCTCGGGCTGCCAGATCCAGCCGCGGACGGTCTCCCCGCCCTTGACCTCGCTGACCATGACCGCGTGGTCGGGGGAGCCGTGGACGAAGTTCTTGGTGCCGTCGACCGGGTCGACCGTGAAGGCGTGCTCGGCCGCCACGAACTGGCTGATCGCGGTGGGGTCGGTGGCGGTCCGCTCCTCGCCGAGGACGAACGCGTCCGGGTATGCCGCCGCGAGCTCGCGGGTGAGGATCGCCTCGGACTCCTGGTCGGCGACGGTGACCAGGTCGCCCGGGTTCTTCTCCATCACCTCGCCGTCGGCCAGCGACCGGAATCGGGGGGTGATGACCTCGGCGGCCACGGTCTTGAGCAGGTCCAGCACCTCGTCGGTGTCCACGGACCCCACCGTTCCACACCGCGCCGCGCCGCACGAACTCGGGGCGGGCCCCGGCCGGTAGGCTCGCGGACGAGATGAGCGAACCTACCCAGACCTTCCCGGTGCCCGAGAGCCCCGCGACCGAGGTCATCAGCACCGGCCTGCCCGCCCCGACGACGACCTCCGCCGCCCCGGCGCGCGGCGACGTGCCGGTGCACCCGGCCGACGCGGCATACCTGCCGGCGACGGAGGTGGCCACCCGCGCGGCCGACGGCGACCCGTCGAAGCCGTACGTCACGATCGTGCTGCCCTGCTACAACGAGGGCCGGCACGTCATGCGCGAGATCGAGCGGATCACCGCGGCGATGGACGCCAGCGAGCTGACGTACGAGCTGCTGTGCATCGACGACGCGTCGACCGACGACACCCTCGAGGTGCTCCACCGGGCGGCCGCGGAGTACCCCCACATCCGCGTGATGCCGTTCCGCCGCAACGGCGGCAGCGGCACGGCCCGGCGGATCGGCACCCAGCAGGCCCACGGCGAGATCGTGGTCTGGACCGACGCCGACATGACGTACGAGAACGAGCGCATCCCCGAGCTCGTGCGGATCCTGCGCGACGACCCGACCTACGACCAGGTCGTCGGCGCCCGCACCACCGAGGAGGGCACCCACAAGTGGGCCCGCGTCCCGGCGAAGTGGCTCATCCGCAAGATCGCCGAGAAGCTCACGAACCAGACGATCCCCGACCTCAACTCGGGGCTGCGGGCGTTCCGCCGCGAGGTCTCGCTGCCGTACCTGCGGCTGCTGCCGCCCGGGTTCAGCTGCGTCACGACCATCACCCTGGCGTTCCTGTCCAACCAGCACGACATCAAGTACGTGCCGACGAGCTACGCCAAGCGCGAGGGCGTCTCGAAGTTCCACTTCGTGCGCGATGCCTACCGCTACATCCTGCAGGTCCTGCGGATGGTCATGTACTTCGACCCGCTCAAGGTCCTCATGCCGCCGGCGCTGTGGATGCTGGTCATCGGCGTCGTCAAGGCGGTCGTCGACATGGTCCGGCACCCGTTCTACTTCCCGGCGAGCACCGTGCTGCTGATCGTCAGCGGCATCATGATCGGGTCGCTGGCGCTGCTGTCCGACCTGGTCGTGCGCTCGCGGGCGGGTGTGTGAGCACGGCGTCGCTCAAGGTCGCGGTCGTCGGTCCGACCCACCCGTACAAGGGCGGGGTCGCCGCCCACACGACGAGCCTGGCGCACGAGCTCGCCGACGCCGGGCACGACGTCACCCTGGTGTCGTGGTCGCACCTGTACCCCAGCCGGCTCTACCCCGGTGAGCAGGCGGTCCCCGGCGGGGCGCCCGACGTGGAGCCGTTCCCGCGCACCGTCCGCGCCCTGAGCTGGGCCCGCCCCGACACGTGGGTGCGCACCGGCCGCCGGCTGCGCGCGTTCGACGTCGTGCTCGTCGTGCACGTCATCCCGGCCGTCGTCCCGGCCCACCTCGCGCTGCTGCGCGCCGCAGGCGTCGGTCGCCGCCGGGCCGCCCGGGCCGCCGGTGCCCACGCGCGGCCCCGCACCGTCGTGATCGCGCACAACGTCCTGCCGCACGAGCCCCACGTCGGCGACCGCGAGCTCATGCAGCAGTTCCTGGAGCGGGTCGACGCGGTGCTGGTGCACAGCGAGGACCAGGCGCGCCTGGCCCGCGAGCTGCACGCCCCGCACGTCAGCGTCGCCGAGCTGCCGCCGCACCTGCCCGGCGGCCCGCCGGTCGACCGGCCCGAGCACGACGGCCCGCCACGACTGCTGGCCCTCGGGCTGGTGCGCGAGTACAAGGGCGTCGACCTGCTCCTCGAGGCCCTCGCCGAGGTGCCCGGCCCCACGCTCACCGTCGCGGGGGAGATGTGGGGCGCCGCCGGTGACCGGGTCAAGCAGCTCGCGGCCGACCCGCGGCTGCGCGGCCGGGTCGAGGTCCACGGCGGGTACGTGCCCGCCGAGCGGCTCGCGCCGCTGCTGGCCGGCCACGACGTGCTGACCCTGACCTACCGCAGCGCGACCGCGTCCCAGAACGCCCTGCTCGGCCAGCGCCACGGCCTCCCGGTCCTCGCCACGGACGTCGCCGGCTTCGGCCGCCAGGTCCGCGACGGGGTCGACGGGCTCGTCGTGCCCCCCAACGACCGCGAGGCGCTCGTCGGAGCCCTGCGGCGCCTCGCCGAGCCCGGGTATGCCGAGCAGCTCCGCTCGGCGGTGCGGCCGCCGGACCTGTCCGGGCCCTGGGCGCGCTACCTCGGTGCCATCGAGGCGCTCGCGAGCGTCGAGCCGGCCGCAGAGCCCGACACCACCGACGAGGACGAGGACCCCCGCGAGACCGGCGCCGCCGCGGTCGCGGGTCGGCTGGGCCGACGGCTCACGACCGGCGTGCGGGGGCTCGTGGCGGCAGCCAGGCCGGACGTCGAGATCGGGCCCACCGACCTGCCCGACTGGATCCGCCCCTCCGACGTCCTCGCCGACGCCCAGGACGCCGACGACGCCAAGGCGTTCGCCCGCGCGCTCGGCCTGCCCCGCTGCTCCGACGGCATCGCCGCCTGGGCCGCCCTGGGCGCGCTCGCGGCGATCGTCCGCGTGCGCGACGACGGGCGGCGCACCGCGGTCATCGTCGACGAGAGCGGCAGCCGCTCGCCCCTGTCCCGGTGGGCCCGCGCCATCGGGTTCGCGCCCGTGGAGCTCGAGCTCACGGGGCCGCGCTCGAGCGTCGAGGTCCTCGACGTCGACACCGCCTCGCTCGACGTCATCGTGCGGCTGCACCCCGGCGGCTGCGACGCCGACGACGTCGACGAGGCCATGAGCCAGGCGTCGTGGGCGCTGCGCCCCGGCGGGCTGCTCTGCCTCACCCTGCCGATCGGCCACCCCGGCGCCGACGGGGCGCTCGGCCCGGCCGACGTCCGCGGCGTCCTGGCCCGTGCGCACGACCTCGGCTTCGTCCTCGTGGGCGACCTCGACGGCGACATCACCGAGCGCATGCGGCGCGCCAGCGGCACCTCGCGCCGCACCGACGCGGCATACAGCCTGTTGCGCCTGACCCTGAGGCGGCGCTGATGACGCGCGCCCGGGTCCTCACCGCCCTGCGCATCGTCCTGGCCCTGCTGGTGGTGGCGGCGGTCGCGCTCGCGGTCGCCCGCAACTGGGCCGAGGTGTCGAAGGACATCGACCGCATCAGCGGGGGCACGTTCGCCCTCGCCGCCCTGCTCGTCTGCATCCCCCCGGTGCTGACCATGCTGGGGTGGCGGGTGCTGCTCGCCGACCTCGGCACCCCGCTGCACGTGGCGCCGGCCGGTGGCGTGTTCTTCGTCGGCCAGCTCGGCAAGTACCTCCCCGGCGCCGTCTGGAGCATCGTCGCGCAGGCGGAGATGGGGGCGCGCCTGGAGATCCCGCGGCGCCGTTCGGCCGTGGTGGCCTTCGTCAGCGTCGCCCTCGCCGCGATCTGCGGGCTCATCGTCGGGCTGCCCGCGCTGCCGCTGCTCCTCGGGCTCGGCGGGGGAGCGGCGACCACCGGGTGGTTCCTTCTGCTCGTCGTGCCGCTGCTCGCCGTGGTTCTCTACCCGCGGCTGCTCAACTGGGGCATCGCGCTGGTCCTGCGCGTCCTGCGCCGGGAGCCGCTGGAGCACACGCTGTCCGGTCGTGCCGTCCTCACCTCGAGCGCGCTGTTCATCGGGGCGTGGATCGCCTCCGGCTCGCACGTGCTGGTGCTCGCCCGGGCGACGAGCAGCGGGTACGACGGTGGCCGGCTCCTGCTCGGGACCTTGAGCGGGTTCGCCCTGGCCTCCTCGCTCGCGATGTTCAGCGTCCTGCTGCCCGCGGGGGTCGGGGTCCGCGAGGGGCTGCTCGTGCTCATCCTCGGACCCGTCACCTCGACCTCGGCCGCGACGGCCGTGGTCGTGATCTCGCGCTTCCTCACCGTCATGGCCGACGTCGTGTTCGCGCTGCTGGGCTGGGCGTACGCCCGCTCGCACCACCTGCTGACCTCGCGCGAGGAGCGGGTGGCCGAGCACGTCGTCGTGCCCGAGGACCGGGAACGATAGGTTGCGCCAATGACGACTCCAGACGAGGCCGCCGCCTCGGGCCAGGTCGCCGCGCCGCCCGGGGGACCCCTGCTCGCCGTCGCCAAGCGAGCCGCCGAGCACGTCCTGTGGGCGCGCGTCGCGGTGCAGCGCCGAGCCGAGGCCCGACGCGGGTATGCCGCGAGCCGGCCGGTCCCGCACTCGGTCCCGCCCACCGCCGTCCTGCGGACCGCCGCCGACTGGGAGCGGGCCGTGGCCGAGGGCAGGCACCTGCGGCTGCCGCTGCACCGCGACGCCCCGAAGAACTGGGACGCGCTCGGTGCGGTGGGCGCCGTCCTCACCCTCGCCGACGACGGCTCGCGCACGGCACGCGTCATGGACGCCGGCAGCGCGCGCTACTCGCCGGTGCTGCCGTGGCTGCGGCTCTACGGCCTGGGCGGCGCACCCGACTCCCTGCTCGGCATCAACCTCGAGTTCGGCGACGAGGTGCGTCGCGACGGCGTGGTGTTCCGGCACGGGGACGTGACCGCCACGGGCCTGCCCGACGGATCGCTCGACGCCATCACGTGCATGTCCGTCATCGAGCACGGCGTGCCGCTGGAGGGCTTCCTGCGCGAGAGCGCGCGGGTGCTGCGCCCCGGAGGAGTGCTCTGCGTCTCCACCGACTACGACCAGGACCCGCCCGACACCACCGGCCGCACGGCATACGGCACGCCGGTGAAGATCTTCGGCCCGGCGGATATCAGCGCGCTCGTCTCGATGGCCGACGCCGCGGGGCTCGAGCTGGTCGGCGACCTGTCGACGTCGGACGCGCTGTCGCACGCCGAGCGGCCCGTGCACTGGGACCGCGTCGACCTGGACTACACCTTCATCCTGCTGACCTTCCGCCGGCGCCGAGCCCGCTGACGCCCGAGGGCCGCCCGCGGTGTGCGGGCGC
>NZ_JBHUYG010000138.1:0-8327 GCF_042668795.1 Pedococcus sp. NPDC057267
GCAGACTGACGCCGTGCGAGCCGCCGACTTCGCCTACTTCGACGCCCCGACCCCGATCGGCCTGGCCCACCGGGGCGGCGCGAAGCTGGCGGACAACCTCCACCTCGAGAACAGCCTCGCCGCGTTCCGGCGCGCGGTGGACCTCGGCTACCGCTACCTCGAGACCGACGTCCACGCCACCAGCGACGGCGTCCTGCTGGCCTTCCACGACGCGGTCCTCGACCGGGTGACCGACATGGCGGGCCGGATCGCCGACCTCCCCTGGTCGGTGGTGCGATCGGCCCGCATCAACGGCACCGAGCCCATCCCGCTGCTGTCGGACCTCCTCGAGGAGCTGCCCACGGCACGGCTCAACATCGACGTGAAGGCGCCGGGGGCAATCGCCCCGCTGGCCGAGGTCGTAGCCCGGCACGGGGCGGTCGACCGGGTCTGCGTCGGGTCCTTCTCCGACCGGCGCCTGCGCGCGGTGCGCCGGCTCCTCGGCCCCGGGCTGGCGACCTCGGCCGGTCCCGCGGAGGTCGCCGCCCTGCGCTTCGCCCCCGGGCGGGTGGCGCAGTGGCTGCGCTCCCCCGCGGCGGCGCTGCAGGTCCCCACCGCCCACGTCGTCGGCGGCCGCACCGTCGAGCTGGTCACCCCCGAGCTGGTCGAGCGAGCCCACGCCGTGGGCAAGCACGTGCACGTCTGGACCGTCGACGACGCGCACGAGATGCACCGGCTGCTCGACCTCGGCGTCGACGGGATCGTCTCGGACCGCATCGACACCCTTGCCGAGGTGCTGGCCGACCGCGGCGTACCGTTGAGCGGGTGACCAGCCGCGCCCCGACCGCGAGGACGACGGCGGCCGGCGCAGGGGGCGGCGTCTTCGGCCCGGCCCACGCGCTCGTCTCGCTGGCCCTCGTGGCGCTCATCACCGTCATCGCCTTCGAGGGCATGGCAGTGTCGACGGCCATGCCGCAGGCCGCCCGCGAGCTCGACGCGGTGCGTTCCTACGGGCTCGCCTTCTCCGTCATGCTCACGACCCAGCTGCTCGGGATCGTGCTCGCCGGCGTGTGGTGCGACCGCGGCGGCCCCCTCCCGTCCCTGTATGCCGGCCAGCTGCTCTTCGCGGCGGGGTGCGGCCTCTGCGGTGCGTCCGGCACGTTCGGGCTCTTCCTGGTCGGGCGCGGGGTCGCAGGGCTGGGCGCGGGCCTCATCATCGTCGCCGCCTATGTCGTCATCGGCCGCGTGTACCCCGAGGCGCTGCGCCCCAAGGTGTTCAGCGTCATCTCGGCCGCCTGGGTGCTGCCCTCGCTGCTGGGTCCGCCGATCGCCGCGTGGGTCACCACGACGTGGTCCTGGCGGTGGGTGTTCTGGCTCGTCGTCGTGCCGGTCGTGGTCGCCCTGGCCATGGTGCTGAGCCGCCGGCGCCAGATCGCCTCGGCCGACGACGGCATCGAGGCCTCGAGCCGCGACCACCGAGCGCACACGAGGGCCGCGTGGTTCGGGCTGCTCATCGCCGCCTCCGCGGGTGCCCTGCAGTGGGGTACGAACGACCTGTCCGCCGGGTGGTCGGTGGAGGCGCTGGTGGCGGTCCTGGGTGTGGTCGGGATCGCGGTCGCCGCGCCCCTCCTGCTGCCCGCCGGCACCTGGCTGGTGCGGCGTGGGCTGCCCTCGGTGATGCTGGCGCGATTCCTGCTCACCTGCTCCTTCTTCGGGACGATCACCTACATCCCGCTCATGCTCGTCAACGAGCGCGGGCAGTCCCTCGGCACCGCCGGCACGATCCTCGCGATCGGGTCGCTCGGGTGGTCCGCGGGCTCGTGGGTCCAGGGGCGCGACCGCTGGGCCGGCCGGCGCGACCGGCTCGTCGTCGCCGGGGGTGTGCTGCTCACGGCGGGGCTGCTCGGCGTCGTGGCCGTCACCCACCTCGACTGGCACCCGTGGCTCATCGCGCTGGCCCTGGTCGCGTGCGGCACCGGGATGGGGCTCGGCACCGCGAGCCTGTCGGTCCTGTCGCTGACCCTCACTCCCCCGGCCGACCACGGGGCGACGTCGTCGTCGCTGCAGCTGGCCGACGTCCTCGGCTCGGTGATCGGGATCGCCGCCGCGGGCGCGGTGTTCGCCGCGCTGCACACCCGCGCGGGGCAGGACGTGCCGGTCTTCGTCGGGATGTGGCTCGGGCTCAGCGTCGTCGCGGCCTGCGTGGTGCTCGCCGGCTCCCGCATCCGCGCCCGCTGACCGCCCCGGGCGGTGGGCCGGGCGCCACGAGGCGGACCGACGACCAGCTCGCGCCGCGCTGCCGCGTGTCGCGGCCGACGCGCCACAGTCTCGTCCGAGGTGGTCGTCGGGCGGTGTCCCGGCGCCGGTGCTCAGGCCCTGACGGCGGCACCGACTCGGCGCACCCGCGAGCGCTCACGCACCGCCTCGAGCACCACGGCCATGTCCAAGTCACCCCAGCCGTCGGCGACGGCCTCAGCGAAGAGGTCGCGGCAGACGTCCGCCACCGGCGTGGCCAACCCGGCCCGGCGGCCTGCCGCCACGATGAGCTCCGCGTTCATCAGCACGTCCGCCGCCCCGGCCTGGACCTCGTAGTCGCCGTCGAGCAGCTTCGCCAGCTTCGCGCGGGCGACGGTGCTGACCATCGGCCCCTCCTCCACGACGCGGCGGAAGGTCTCGAGGTCCAGCCCGTGCTCGGCGGCGAAGTGGAACGCCTCGACCAGCCCGGTCACCTGCGTGATGAGGAACAGGTTCACCGCCAGCTTGGTCAGCAGCGCTGAGCCGACGCCGCCGGTCTCGACGACGGCGCGCCCCAGCGGCTGCAGCACCGGGGACACCGCGGCCCTCACTCCCTCGTCACCGGCCAGCATCACCACGAGCTGGGCCGCCTCAGCGACGGGACGCGACCCGGAGACGGGCGCCTCGGCATACCGGCCCCCGGCCCTGGCGACGTCGCGGGAGAGGCGCACGGAGAACTCCGGTGACGTCGTGCCCATGTGCACCAGCGTCCGGTTCGCCACCATTGCGTCGAATCGCGATGTGCCACGCCCGAGGACGTCGTGGATCACCTCCTCCGAGGCCAGCATGAGGAGCACCACGTCCGCGGCGGCGAAGACCTCACTGACGTCTGCCGCGACGCGGGCACCGGCACGGCCGAGCTCCTCGGCCGCGGCCGGCGAGCGGTTCCAGACGACCAGGCCCGTACCGGACCGCAGCAGGTTGAGCGCCATCGGACGCCCCATGACACCCAGTCCCACGAACCCGACGACCACGCCGCACCTCCAGCACCCACCCTGACTATGACAGTTGTCATAGTAGCCACAGGTATGACGACAGTCATAGAGTCGAGTAATGAGCAGCCACAGCGGGACCCACCGCGAGAACATGGTCTACGTGGCGGCGCAGAAGCTGCGCGAGCAGGGTGTCGCCGGGGCCGCGCTGCGCACGGTCGCCGCGGAGGCCGGCGCCCCCCGCGGGTCCCTCCAGCACTACTTCCCCGGGGGCAAGGACCAGCTCGTCACCGAGGCACTCGCGTGGGCGGGTGACTTCGCGGCCTCGCGCGTCACCGCGTACCTCGAGCGCGCGCGGACGCCCAGTCCCTCCGGCCTGTTCACCGCCGTCGTGCGCGAGTGGGTCGACGAGCTCGAGCGGCGCGACTTCGCGCGCGGCTGCCCCGTGGCCGCAACGGTGGTCGACTGCTCCGAGGGCAGCGAGGTCCTGCGCCGGGCGGCGGCGGACGCGCTCGCCACCTGGCAGCGGCCCCTGCGTGAGGGGTTCGCGTCCATGGGCGTGCCCCGGCGGCGCGCCGCCTCGCTGGCGGTCCTGGCGCTCTCCGCCCTCGAGGGCGCGATCATCCTGTCCCGGGCGGAACGCGACACCGCACCCCTGCGGACCGTGGCGCGCGAGCTCGGACCACTTCTGGACGCCGCCCGGACGTGACCGCCGGCCCGGCCACGGCCCGACTGCTCGCGGCGGTCACCGCAGCAGCAGCACTGGCGGCGCCAGCAGCAGGTCTGGCGGGCTGCAGCGGCTCGCCGGCCCCGGAGCCCGCACCGACCGCCCGCCCGCTCACCTGGACGCCCGTCCCGCTGCCCCGCGGCAACGTACCCCTCACCCTCGCCGACTCCACCTCCGCCGTCGTCGTCGGGGCCACCGCGTCCACCGGCCCCACCCTCTGGTCGCTGGGGCCGGACGGGCGGACCGTCGCCTCGGTGCCGCTGTCCCCGCACAGCACCTACGCGTTCCCGGCCCGCTGGGCGTACCTGGCAGTGGACGGGCAGCACGTCGTAGGGGTGGGACGCGCCATCGGCGGCGCGCACGGCCTGCCGCGGTGGACCGTCTGGGACGGGAGCACCTCGGGCGTGCAGGAGCGCCCGCAGCCGTTCGAGACCTTCGGTGGCCCGCGCGCCGGCGGCCTGGCGGGCGTCGCCACCGGTGCCGGCCGCGACGTCGCGGTCGGCGCCTGGGACGACGGCGGCCCGGGGCTCGACGGGGCGGTCTGGCTGCGGACCTCCGGCCGTTGGGACCGGCTGCCGAGCGCGGGCACGCCCTTGGCCAGCACGTCCACCGACCTGGTGCAGGTCGCGTCCGTCGGCCTCACGGGCCCGCCCGGCGACGCACCAGTGGTCGTCGTCGCCGGCGCCACCACGGACCTCTCAGGCTCGGCTCCCGCCCAGCGTCCTGTCGCCTGGACGTCCCCGGACCCGCGTGGACCGTGGCAGCGCCACGACCTCCCCGCGACCACTGCTGCGGCCCGGGCGACGGGCAGCACCTGCGACGTGACCGGGTGCTGGCTCGTCGGCACCGACGGAGACGTCGCCGCCCTCTGGCACCTCACCGACGGGTCGGGACCGGCCGGGGGCGGCCGGGGCGTCGCCGTGGAGCGGGTACCGCTGCCGGGCACCGTCGCCGGGACGCCGTCAACTGGCGCACTGGTGGCCCTCGACGGGGCGACCACCTGGGTGGTCGTGCGCGGCCACTCCGCCGCTGCGCTCGTGCACCGCGACGGCGCCGGGACGTGGTCGGTGTGGACCGCACCGCCGGGAGACGTGCAGGCGCTGTCCGCCCGGAGCGGGCACCTCGCCGTCGTCGCGGCCGCCGGCGGGACGAGGCGGCTGCTCGTCGCAGCGGCGCGCTGACCTCAGCGCACGAGGACGTGCCCGACCGGTGTCGACAGCCGGGTCCACCTGCCGTGGGTCCACACCGTCACCTCGGCGCCCGGGGCACTGAACCCCAGCACGTATGCCGCGAACGCCCCGCCCGCGGGCACCGGCGGCGTCGTCGCGGTCGCCCGCGCCCACACCTGCCTGCGCAGCGCCGTCACCGCGTGGCCCCCGGCCTCGGCTGGGGCACCCTCGGCCACCTCCGAGATCCCTTGCCGCGCCACGGCATTCAGCTCGTCGGCGGACACTGCGCCCACCCTCTCCCAGCCGGACCGCGGCGGCGACAGGGCCGCCCACGGCACCCGGACGGTCGTCGGCGGCACGGACAGCTCGGTGGCACCCTGGTCCCGGGCCACCCGGTCGAGGATACCCGCGAGCGGCACGGTGGTGTCGAGCTCGGCGGGCACGGCCAGCGACATGGCACGCAGCCCGAGCACCGCCCCCTCGCCCATCAGCCCGGCCCCGGGGAGCACCGAGACGTAGCCGGCGAGGGTGGTGCCGGCTGCCTGCAGCCGGATCGCCCCGTCGTCGTCGGCGACCTTGGCGCGACGGACGTATGCCGCGAGGTCGGACAGGCCCTGCGCGTCCGGGAAGCGGAGGGTGGTCACCGGCGCCGCCACCGGAAGGACGTCGGGTCGCCGGCGTGGGCCTGCAGGACGGCGCGCAGCGAGTCGTCCATGCGCCGCGGTCGCGCGGTCGCGAAGTCGTAGAGGACCAGGGTCGTCTCGGCCCGGGCGAAGACCGTCTCGCCCTGCTCCCCGTCGCGGCCGTCGCGCACCTCGTAGCCGAGGTCGAAGCCGGCACCGCCGATCCGGGTGGGCCACATCTCCACGACGATCGGGGCGACGCGGAACAGCAGTGGCGCGAGGTACTCGATCTCGTGCCGCGCCACGAGGATGCCCTCGGACAGCACCGACCGGTCCTGCCCGAACCACTCCTCGAAGCCGATGACGCGCGCGTCCTCGAGCAGCCGCAGGAACTGCACGTTGTTGACGTGGCCGTAGGCGTCCATGTCGCTCCAGCGCAGCGGCACGTTGACGCGGTAGCGCTCCGGTGGGGGCGTCGCCTGGTCCTCGGACATGGGGACATCCTCGCAGGGCTGTCGGGCGGGCAGCCTACGGTGGTCGCCATGCAGACTGCCCCGGACGTCGACCTCACGACCCGCGCGACCACCGTCCTGCGACGGCTGGTCGGGCGCGACGACGCCGACTTCCGCGACGGCCAGCTCGAGGCCGTGCTCGCGATCGTCGAGCGGCGCCAGCGCGTGCTGGTGGTGCAGCGCACCGGCTGGGGCAAGTCGGCCGTCTACTTCGTCTCCACCGTGCTGCGCCGCGAGGAGGGGTCCGGCCCCACGGTCATCGTGTCGCCCCTGCTGGCGCTCATGCGCGACCAGATCGCCGCGGCCCAGCGGGCCGGGATCCGCGCGGTGACGATGAACTCCGCCAACGCCGAGGAGTGGGGCGAGGTGTCCGCGGCCCTCGCCCGCGACGAGGTCGACGTGCTGCTGGTCAGCCCGGAGCGGCTCAACAACCCGCGGTTCCGCGACGAGCAGCTGCCCGACCTGGCCCGGCGGTGCGGCCTGCTCGTCGTCGACGAGGCGCACTGCGTCTCGGACTGGGGCCACGACTTCCGACCCGACTACCGCCGCATCCGCGACCTGCTGCAGACCCTCCCCGCGGGCACCCCGGTGCTCGCGACGACGGCGACGGCCAACGCGCGCGTCGTCACCGACGTCGTCGAGCAGCTCGGGGTCGGCGGCCACGACGTCCTCACCCTGCGCGGCGGCCTGGCCCGCGACTCGCTGCGGCTCGGCGTGATGCGCCAGACCTCGCCCGAGCAGCGGCTGGCGTGGCTGCTCGCCCACCTCGACGGGCTGCCGGGCTCGGGGATCATCTACGCCCTCACCGTGTCGGGCGCCGAGGACGTGGCTGCCGCGCTGCGTGACGCGGGGCACGAGGTGCGCGCCTACACCGGCCGCACGGACCCGGCCGACCGCGAGCAGCTCGAGGCCATGCTGCGCGAGAACCGGGTCAAGGCCCTGGTCGCGACGTCGGCTCTCGGCATGGGGTTCGACAAGCCGGACCTCGGGTTCGTGCTGCACCTCGGGGCGCCGTCCTCCCCGGTCGCCTACTACCAGCAGGTCGGGCGCGCGGGTCGTGCCACCGAGCGGGCCGACGTCCTGCTGCTCCCCGGCCCGGAGGACAAGGAGGTGTGGGCCTACTTCGCGTCCGCCTCGATGCCGCGCCAGGAGCAGGCCGACGCCGTGCTGCGCGCCCTCGCCGAGAGCGACCGCCCCCTGTCGACCGCCGCGCTCGAGACCATCGTCGACATCCGCCGGACGCGGCTCGAGCTGCTGCTCAAGGTGCTCGACGTCGACGGCGCGGTGCAGCGCGTGTCGGGCGGCTGGGCCTCGACGGGCCTGCCCTGGACCTACGACGCCGAGCGCTACGAGCGGGTGGCGCAGGCCCGGGTCCGCGAGCAGGAGCTGATGGTCGCCTACGAGCGCACCGACGGCTGCCGGATGGCGTTCCTCCAGGAGTCGCTGGACGACGACAGCGCCACCCCCTGCGGGCGGTGCGACGGGTGCGCGGGCCCGTGGTTCCCGACGGACGTGCCCGACACCGCCGTCACCACCGCCCGCGGCCGGCTGGAGCGCGCCGGGGTGGAGCTGGAACCGCGCGCGCAGTGGCCCACCGGGATGGACCGGCTCGGGGTACCCGTCAAGGGCCGGATCCCCGCGCAGGAGGCCATGCAGCCCGGGTACGCCGTGGCGCGGCTGACCGACCTCGGCTGGGGCCAGCGGCTGCGCGGGCTTCTCCGCTCCCCCGACGCGCCGGTAGACCCCGCGCTCCTGCGGGCCTGCGTGCCGATCCTGCGGGACTGGGGTTGGCAGGAGCGGCCCGTCGCGGTGGCGGCGGTCCCCTCGCGCACCCGGCCCCAGCTGGTGGAGTCGTTCGGCGAGGGCCTGGCGCAGATGGGCCGGCTGGAGTGGCTCGGCCCGCTGCAGCTCGTCGACGGCGGACCGGTCGGCGAGGCCGGCGGCAACAGCGCCTTCCGCCTGGCGAACGTGTGGGAGCGGCTGGGCCTCGACGCACAGCAGCACCGGGCGGTGAGCGGGCTCACCGGTCCGGTGCTGCTGGTCGACGACCTGGCGTCGTCACGCTGGACGCTGACGGTCGCGGCGCAGGT
>NZ_JBHUYG010000139.1:0-8236 GCF_042668795.1 Pedococcus sp. NPDC057267
GTCCTCGGCCGCCGCGAAGTCGCCCTCGCGGCGGACGAGGACGCCGAGCACCTGCGGCCCGAGCACCCGCAGCAGCGCCTCCACCTCGGGGGGCGAGCTGGTCCCAGCCCGCCCCGGGTCCACGGACGGCCCCGTCGTCACTCGACCGTGGTGGGCCGCTGCTCGAGGAACGGCCGGACCTCGATCCACTCCTGGATCGGCGTCCCGCCGGGCCCGGGGGCGGACGAGAGGAATGCCGCCGCCTCGTGGGCCCGCTCCTGGGAGTCGACGTCGATGATCATCCAGCCGGCGATCAGGTCCTTGGTCTCGGCGAACGGCCCGTCGGTCACCGGGGGCCGGCCCTCCCCGTCGAACCGCACGAAGGTGCCCTCGGGCGAGAGCGCCTGCCCGTCGACGAACTCGCCGCGCTCACGCAGGGTGTCGGCCACGTGGTCCATGAAGGCGATGTGGTCGTGCACCTCCTGCGGGGTCCACGTGTCCATGGGCGGCAGCTGCCCGTTGCCGGTCTGCTCGTGCGAGCTGCGGTAGTGCTTGAGAAGCAGGTACTTGGCCATGTCTGGCGCTCTCCTTCGGTCGGGGCGGCCGGGCGGCCGCCGTCACCCCTGGGACGGAGCCGCCTGCTCGTTCTCGACATCCCGGCGGAGGTGGTCGTCGAGCCAGCCGATGATCTCCTCCATGACCTCGTCCCGGTTGGTCTCGTTGAGGACCTCGTGGCGCGCCCCGGGCCAGTACCGCGTCGTCACGTCGCGCACCCCCAGCCGCCGCAGCTGGTCGGCCACCTGCTGGACGCCCTTGGTGTTGGCACCGACCGGGTCGAGTGCCCCGGAGACGAGGTGCACGGGCAGCTCGTGGGGGATGCGGGCGACGTCCTCGTCGCGGTTGATGCGCGCCAGGCCACCGAGCAGGTCGGAGTAGAACCCGGCCGTGAAGACGGCGCCGCAGCGGATGTCCTCGATGTACTTGTCGACCTCGGCCTCGTCGCGCGACAGCCAGTCGAACGGCGTGCGGTTGGGCTTGAACGCGGAGTTGTACTGCCCGAACGTCAAGGTGTTCATCAGGCCGCTGCGGTGACGCCGCCCCTGCAGGCGGCCCTGCAGGGTGGCGATGCGCTGGCCCACGGCACCGAGCAGCCCGGGGTCGCCCGCCGTGCCGATCAGCACCAGCCCGTCGAGCTCGAACCCGTTGCGGATCGCGTAGGCGCGCGCGAGGAACGACCCCATGCTGTGCCCCACGAGGAAGAACGGCAGCTCGCCCTGCTCCTCCCGCGCACGACGGCCGATGAGGTGCAGGTCGGCGACCACGGTGTCGAAGCCGTCACGGTCGGCGAAGTAGCCCTCGTCCTCGGGCGCGCGCGCCGTCCCGCCGTGGCCACGGTGGTCACCTGCGTACACGGCATACCCGTCGCCGGTGAGGCGCTCGGCGAACCGCACGTAGCGCTCGGAGTGCTCGGCCATCCCGTGCGCGAGCTGCACGATCGCCTTGGTGGGGCCGTCCGGCTGCCACCGGTTCACGTGCACTCGGGTGCCGTCGGGGGTCTCGAGGGAGAAGGTGCTCGCCTGCATGGCCCGACCCTAGTGCGCGGCCCGCTCCGGCGTCCCGGGGTCGAGCGCGTGGACCACGCCCGGGTCACCGAGGCGGACGGTTCCGGGCGCGAGGACGTGGGCGTCGACCCCGAAGGTCGGCAGTCCGTCCCGCTGCTCCAGGTGGCGCAGCAGCCGGCTGTCGCGCAGGCCGGTGCGAGGGTCCGCGTCGATCACCGCACACCGGTCGATGCGCCCGACGACCTCGACCACCGCCGCGCCGAGGCGCAGAAGCGTGCCCGGTTCGGGGTCGTGGTCCGCCTCGAGGGTCACGGTGGCGCGGAACCGCTCGTCGAGCGCGGCGGGGGCGGTCGCCCCGGCGGCGCCCAGCCGCTCCGCCAGCCGCTCGAGCTCGCCCGTGGTCACCAGGGACACGGGGGCGCCCCAGACCACCGCGCCCGGCTCGGTGGCGACCAGCGTCGCCGGGCGACCGAGGTATGCCGTGAGCGCCGCGTCGTGCGACCCGTCCAGGAGGCGCAGGGTGGCCGGTCGTCCCCAGTAGTCACCGTGGAGCGTGCCACCGGGCTGACCGATCGCGCCGGGCTCGGCGGGACCGTCCACGAGGGTGCCGTCGGGCAGGCGCAGGCGCAGGAGCCCGCCCTCGACCTCCGCCTCGACCCGTGCGAGGGCGGGGTGGTCGACGGTCCTGAGCACCCGGCCCGTGGCGGGGTCGGCCACGGCATACCGGCGGTCGCCCCGAGGCCCGTCGGCGGCGAGCTCCACCACCGGCCGGGACAGGTGGCGCGTGCCCTTGACGGCGGCGAAGCCCAGTCGACGAACGCGCACCGGTCCAGCCTCGCACGCCGTCGCCCCGGGCGCCCCGACGGTCGCGACCGCCGGTCGCCGTGGCCGGCTGCCGAGGGCCGGCGTCAGGACCGGGGGAGGCCGAGTTGCGGGTCACAGCCGGGGTTGAGCAGATCCTCAGGTGACGCCCAGCCCCGCTGCAGGCCGACCGACCACGATAGGGGCGTGGCGTGGACCGACCGTGTCGTGGTCCCGGGGCGCCTTCGGCTCCCCGGACGGGCCGTCGCACCCCTGCTCGTCGCGGTGCTGGTCGTGGCCGGCGCCGTCGGCCTCGCCCGCCTCGACGACCAGCCGCTCTGGTACGACGAGCTCGCGTCGGAGTGGGCGTCCTCGCTCAGCTGGGTGCGTCTCGACGCCCTGCTGGGCGTCACCGACGCCAACATCGGGCCCTACTACGCCCTGCTGCACCTGTGGCGCGACGTCGTCGGCGCGGCCGACTGGACGCTGCGCCTGCCGAGCGTGGTCGGGTTCGTCGCGACGGTCCTGCTGACCGCTCGGCTCGGCCAGCGCTGGCTCGGCCGGCGGGCGGGGCTGTTGCCGGCGCTGTTCGTCGCGGTCCACCCCTTCGCGGTGGCCTATGCGCGCGACGCCCGTCCGTACGCCCTCGTCACCGCGACCGTCCTCGCCTCGACCCTGGTGGCCGTCCGCCTGCGCGACCTCGGACCGCGCGACCGGGCCCGCCGCCGCCTCATCACGCTCTACGCCCTCGCCTCGTGCGTCTCCGTGGCCCTGCACCTGTACTCCGTGCTCGTCCTGGCCGTCGTGGCCCTCGCCCTCCTCCCGGCGGCCGGACGCGAGCGCCGGCAGTGGCTCGCCGTGCACGTGCCCGTCGGACTCGTGACGGCGGTGGTCCTCGTGGTCTCGCTGCGCCAGCGGGGCCAGCTCGCCTGGGTGCCGCCGATCACCCCGTCCTCACTCGTCGGCGGCGCCTCGCTGCTCGCCGGAGGACCCCTCGTGCTCGCGGCGACGGTCGTGGCCGCACTGGTCGTGGCCCGCTCCCGCGTGTTCGAGCGGCGGACCACCCTGCTGCTGCTCGGGGTGCTCGTGGTGCCGCTCGCCGCGCTGGCCGCCGCCAGCGTCTTGGCGCCCACCTTCGTCCCCCGGTACCTCGAGCCCGTCGTGCCGTTCCAGGCCCTCGTCCTCGCCGGTGCCGTCGTCGCGCTGCGCCACCGGGCCGCCCGGCTGCTCGCTGCGGTCGCCACCGCGGCTGTCCTGGGCGCGGGGGCCCTCTCGGTCGTGGCGGCGTCCTACCAGCACGAGGACTACCGGCTCGCCAGCCAGGAGCTGCTGTCCCGGGCGCGCCCCGGCGACGGGGCCGTGTGGGCCGACACCTCGGTCCGGCTCGGCATGTCCTACTACCTGCCGCGGGAGGCGGCGGCGACCGGACGCGCAGCCTCGGTCCCGACCGACCTGCTGGCCCTGCCGCACAGCCAGACGGTGGGGTTCCGGGTGCCGCAGGCCACGGGCGCCGCGGCGACGCGCACGGAGGACCGCTACCGGCGCGTGTGGGTGGTCTCGTACGCCGGCCGGCCGCTGCCGACGCTCGACCCACGCTTCCGCTGCGAGCCCGGCTCGCCGCACGGGGGCCTGCTCGTGCGGCTCTGCGTCAACACGGCCCCCTGACGCAGACGCGTCGGCTGGGCCGGTCGCGCGGACCGGTCCGGCCGCGGCGTGCTTGGCTCAGCCCTGGTGCCGACGGCGCGACTGCGCCGCGCGGTCGGCGACGTCCGATGCCGGCACGGACCGACCGCCGGCCGACCAGTCCTCGGGGTCCGCGGCATACATGAGCCCGTATGCCGCCGTATCCGGCTGGGTGCGCCAGCCCTCGGACAGCGGGCCGAGGTCCACGGTGTCGTAGCCCAGCTCGTCGAGCAGCCGGGTGACGGTGCCCTTGGCGGCCCGGTCGTCGCCGGCGATGGCCAGCGCGCTGCGGTCCGGTGCCCCCGACGGGCGGCCGAGGGTGGCGAGGTGCTCGAAGTAGATGTTGTTGAAGGCCTTGACGACGCTCGACTCCGGCAGGTGCTGCTGGAGCAGCTCGGAGGAGGTCGTGGACTCGTCGTCGAGCCCGGGGAAGGAGCCGTCCCGCTGGGGGTAGTAGTTCATCGTGTCGATGACGACCTTGCCGCGCAACGGCTCGACGGGGACGTCCTGCAGGGCGCGCAGGGGAATGGTCACCACGACGACGTCCCCGGACTCGGCGGCCTCCTGGGTCGTGCCGGCGCGGGCTCCCGGGCCGAGCTCGGAGACGAGGTCGGCCAGCGTCTCCGGTCCGCGGCTGTTGCTCATCACCACCTGGTGACCGGCCGCGAGGGCGAGCCGGGCGACCGTTCCGCCGATGTGACCACTGCCGATGAAGCCCCACGTCGTCATGGGCAGTGCAACTGCGGGCCCCGCAGCGGCATTCCGGGCAGGCGCTCCCGGCCGGCACTCCGGGCCACGCGCCCGGGTGACCAAGGGCCCTTCGTGCGACCGGCCCCGGCCACGAGGCTGGACCCAGCAGGCCGACCCGGGAGGAGTCACCACGATGAGCACGGTCGAGCGAAGGGCGCAGCCTCGGACCCACCACGACGAGCCGGGCCGCCACCTGGTCACGTGGTCCTGGCTGGTGCTCCTCGCCCTGCCCCTGTCGTTCGCCGCCGGTTTCGTCGCGGCCCACCTGCCGTACGCGTTCACCGACTGGCAGGAGACCGACCCGACCCCGTTGTGGTTCGCGCTGCTGGTGGCCGTGCTGGGCATCGGCGTCACCTGGCTCCCGGTCGGCGTGTCCGGGGTGCTCGCGCGGCGCGCGCTGTTCGCCGGGCGGACGGGCGCCTGGGCACCGCTGCTGGTCGACGTCCTGCTGACGCTGGCCGCCCTCTCGTGGATCGTGATCAGCGTCTGACGCACGGCTGACCCGTGCCGCGTGGTCGGCCACCGCTGACCCGGGCCGGGCGGACGGCGGACGGCGGCCGGCATACGGAATCGGTCCTAGTCCGAGGGGCCGTTGACCTCTGCGACGGACGCGCGGAGACTCCGATGGGTGCTGTGCTGAGGCGACCTGCGCACGACGGTGCGCTCGAGGAGATGAGCGGCATGCGGCGACGGCTCGTGGTGTTCCTGGCAGTCCTGGCGGCGATGCTCTTCGCGGCCGGTCCCGGATTCGCGGCAGGGAACGGGTCGCCGCCGAACAAGGACACGGGGGAGGAGAGCCAGGCCGCTGCCGACGCCGCCGACTGGTTCATGTCCCAGCGCCTCGCGCCGAACGGCGCGGTCTCCCCGGACGCCTACGCGGCGGGCGCGGCCCACGCAGCCTCGCTGCCCCCCGTGGGAGGTGCGTGGACCGAACGGACCGCCAGACCGGGCACCGACGGCAACGACTTCACGGACTCGCCGCAGTACGTCGACCCCACGAGTGGCTTCAGCAACTCCGGCGCCGGGGCCCGCTGGGTGGCAGGGCGGATGACGGCGCTGGCTGCCGCCCCCGACGGGGCGTTGTATGCCGGGGCAGCCGACGGTGGCGTGTGGCGGTCCACCGACGCAGGCCAGCACTGGACACCGGTGACCGACACCCAGGCGACCCTGTCGGTGGGGGCGTTGGCGGTGAGTGGCTCCGCGAGCCGCTACACGGTGTACGTCGGCACGGGGGAGGCCAACACCAGCCAGGACAGCTACGCGGGCGTGGGCGTCCTCGCCTCGGACGACCACGGCGCCAGCTGGCACCGCGTCGGCGGCCCTGAGCTCAACGGAGCCCTCGTGTTCCGCCTGGCCCAGGACGGGACAGCCCTCCTCGCCGCCACGTCGCACGGCCTCTACCGCATCGACACGGCCACGGCCGGGGCGACGTGGACCGCCGTGCTCCAGCCTGCCGGGCCGCCCAGCGCCGGCGCGAACTTCAACCTGGTCGTCGGCAACATGATCAGCGACGTCGCCGTCCGACCCGGGACGGGCGGTCGTGAGGTGCTGGCCGCGGCCGGCTGGCGCGGCGGTGCGCCGACGAACGGCCTGTACGTCTCCGACGACGCGGGGGCGCACTTCACCTACCTGGCGAACCCGCAGGGCTGGGTGCCATCCAAGGCCGAGGGTCGGACGACCCTGGCGTACTCGGCCGGCGGCGACCGGGCCTACGCGATCGTCCAGAGCCCCTACCTGCAAAACGTCGGCACCAACGGCCAGACGCTGCTGCAGGGCGTCTACGAGTCCGCCAACGGGGACCCGAACGGCCCGTGGACCAAGGTGGCGACGTCGAGCAAGCTGGCGTCGAGCGGGTCGGCCCAGTCCATCTCCCGGATCGGCAAGGGCTACGGCCCCGGCATCCAGGCCTGGTACAACCAGTTCCTCGCCGTGGACCCGGCCAACAAGGACCACGTCTACGTCGGCCTGGAGGAGGTCTACGAGACCCAGAACGCCGGTGCCGGCTGGACCACCGTCGGGCCGTACTGGAACTTCGGCTTCACCTGTTTCTCGTACACACCGTTCGAGGGGACCTGCAACCACGACCAGTCGCACTCCGACCAGCACGCCGCCGTCATCGCGGGCGGCAAGCTCTACGTCGGCAACGACGGTGGCGTCTACGCACGCTCCCTGACCGACCACACCGCCGGGAACTGGGCCAACCTCAACGCGCACATGGACGCGCTGCAGTACTACGGCGCCCAGGGCAGCGGCGACTCGACCATCTACGGCGGCATGCAGGACAACGGCAGCAACAAGGTGTTCCCCACCACGGGCACGGTGCTCGACGACCGCAGCCAGCCGATCGACGTCAGCTCCGTGCAGGTGTTCGGCGGCGACGGCGGCTACACCCTGGTCGACCCAGCCGACTCCCGGAACGTGATCACCGAGTACACAGGCCTGACGGCCCTGAAGTCGACCGACGGCGGAGCCAACTGGCACTACATCACGCCGTCGGACCCGGACCCTCGCTTCATCGCACCGATCGAGATGGACCACACCGACCCCAACCACCTCGTGGCCGGTGGGGCGTACGTGTGGAGCTCGCAGGCCGGGGTGGCCGGCACCACCGCCAACACCGGCGCGGCGACGGACTGGAAGAGCATCTTCGACGTGCGTACGGCCCTGGGCGGGAACGCCGCGTCCCAGGTCACCGCGCTCGACGCCGTCACCGTTGGCGGGGTGCACCACGTCGCGGCCGCCTGGTGCGGGCCGTGCAACCCGAGCTTCCCCGGTGGGACGGGGTTCCGGGCGGGTGTCGTGGTGCTCAGCGACAGCGGCGGCACCTGGCACGCCACCGGCCAGGAGTGCACGGGCAGCTCCGTGTGCGCGGCCGCCGGCCTCCCCAACCGCTACGTCACCGGGATCGCGATCGACCCGGCCAACCCGACCACCGCCTACCTGTCCCTGTCCGGCTACTCGCGGCACTGGATCATCGGGCCGGACGACCCCGGCGTCGGGCACGTCTACCGCACGGGCGACGGAGGCTCGAGCTGGGCCGACGTCTCGGGCAACCTGCCCGACCTCCCGGCCAACGACGTGGTCCTCGACCACGGGGCCCTCGTCGTCGCCTCGGACATCGGGGTCTACACCTCCGGTGACGGCGGCACGACGTGGAACCGGCTCGGCACCAACCTGCCCAACGTCGTGGTGAGCCAGGTCCTCGTCGACCCGAACGGGACCCTCGTCGCGGCCACGCACGGCCGCGGGATCTGGACCATCCCGGTCCCGGCGGGCTGACGGGTCCAGCAGCTGGGAACGAAGAAGGACCCCGACGAAAGCGGGTCGGGGTCCTTCTTCGTTCAGTGCGCAAGGGGGGAGCCGTCGGCCGGTCGCAGAGCGACCTTCCTACTACCAGATCGCACCGTGCCGACCGGACGCGATGACGATTGGACCCCGAAAGCGCAATGGGCCCAGACCGT
>NZ_JBHUYG010000140.1:0-8043 GCF_042668795.1 Pedococcus sp. NPDC057267
GCGCCGGTCCTCGCCACGGCGGTCGCCCCGCGCGGCGTCGTCACGGGCGGGGCGGCCCTCGCGGGCCTCCTCGCCACGGTCGCCGCGGCGCTCACCGCGGGCTGCCTCCTCGCGGACGGGCCGCTCCTGGCGGGCTTCGCCGCCGCGGTCGGGGCGGACGGCAGCCTCGGTGCGCGCGGCGCCCTCCGCGTGCGACGCCCCCTCGGTGCGGGACGCGCCCTCGGTGCCGGGCGCACCCTCGCCGCGCACGGCACGGCGCGGCGCACGGTCAGCGGCCGGCGCACGGTCGGCGGCCGGCGTGCGGACCGGCTCGGGCCGGTTCTCCTGGCGGGCCGCGGCGCTGCCCCCGGACTGGCGGTCCTTGATCGCCGTCACGAGGTCGTTCTTGCGCATCTTCGCGGTGCCGGTGATGCCCATGCTCGCCGCGAGCCCCTGGAGCTCGGCCACCTTCATGGTGCTGAGCGCGCCCGAGCGTCGCGGCTTCTCGTCCTGCGGGCTCGCAGTGTCGAGAGTGGTGGTGTCTGTCACGAAGGATCCTTCCCCCTCGTATGCGGACCAGTCAGATTCGGTCCGGTGCTTGGGTCAGAGACTGACCAGTGGGTCACATGCGGCACGACAGGGCCACGGCAGCATCAGGGCGGCCGACATGTGGTGGGTGCAGCTCACCGGGGGATGCTTGCAAAGGGGGGCATCTCGGGGAGGTGCGACCTCAATGTAACACCGTTGCCGGGGCGGTCAGTCCCGTGTCTGGGAAATCGGCCCGCCGCGTGTCCGGCCCACCACCTGCGCCCCCACGGAGGGCACCCCGGGACGGCTGGCGACCCAGTCCTGCGGTGCTCTCCCCGCTGCCTCGTCGAGGTCCGCCGACCGGCCCAGGACGAGGACCGAGGGCCCCGCCCCGGAGATGACCGCGGCGTGGCCGTCGGCGCGCAGCAGGTCCACGACCTGCATCGACGCGGCGAAGGACTCGCGCCGCGCCTCCTGGTGCAGCCACTCGCGGGTGGCCGGCAGGAGCAGTCCCGGGTCGGAGGTGAGGGCGTGCACCAGCAGGGCCGCCCGGGCCGAGTTCCGGGCTGCGTCGGCGTGCCGGACGTGGGTCGGCAGGACCGACCTGGCCGTGGCCGTGGAGAGCTGCACGCCGGGGACGAGGACGAGCACGTCGAGCTCCGGGTGCGGGCTCAGCCGGACGGTGCCCGTGTGCCCCTCCCCCTCGGACCACGACAGCGTGAGACCTCCGAACACCGAGGCCGAGGAGTTGTCGGGGTGGCCCTCGAGCCGGGCGGCGAGGTCGTTGGCGAAGGCGAGGTCCGGGTCGTGGCCGGAACCGCGGCATACGTCGTGGATCGCTTGCGCCGCAACGATTCCGGTGACGATCGCGGTCGCGGACGACCCGAGGCCGCGGCCGTGCGGGACGGAGTTGCGGCAGCGCAGGTGCAGTCCCTCCGGCGCGGCGACGCCCAGCTCGCTCCACGCCCGCAGCATGGTGCGGACCACCAGGTGCGAGGCGTCGCGCGGGACCTCCCCGGCACCCTGGCCCTCGACGTCGACCACGACGCCGGGCTCCTCGGTGACGGTGGCCGTGCACGAGTCCCAGATGCCCAGGGCGAGGCCGACGGAGTCGAAGCCCGGGCCGAGGTTGGCGCTGCTCGCCGGGACGCGTACCTCGACCGAGGCCCCCGGGGCCAGGCGGTCGGCCATCAGCCCTCGAAGCCGAGGGCGACCGCGGCCGAGTAGGCGTCGACGGGGATGCGGGTCGGCTGCACCTCCGTGCCGTCCGCCTGGCGCAGGGCCCACTGCGGGTCCTTGAGGCCGTGGCCGGTCACCGTGCACACGATGCGCGCGCCGGGCGGGACCTGCCCCGCCGCGTGCACCTGCAGCAGCCCCGCGACCGAGGCGGCCGACGCCGGCTCGACGAAGATGCCCTCCTCCGCCGAGAGGATGCGGTGGGCGGCCAGGATCTGCTCGTCGGTCACCGACTCGATGCGACCGCCGGACTCGTCGCGGGCGGCCTCGGCCTGCCGCCACGAGGCGGGGTTGCCGATGCGGATCGCGGTGGCGAGGGTGTCGGGCTCGTCGACGGGGTGGCCGAGGACGATGGGCGCGGCGCCGGCCGCCTGGAAGCCCCACATCTGCGGCAGGTGCGTCGCGGGCCCGGGGGTCGGCGAGCCCTGGTGGTACTCGCGGTAGCCCTTCCAGTACGCCGTGATGTTGCCGGCGTTGCCGACGGGCAGGCAGTGGATGTCGGGTGCGTCCCCGAGGGCGTCGACGACCTCGAACGACGCGGTCTTCTGGCCCTCGATGCGGGCCGGGTTCACCGAGTTGACGAGCTCCACCGGGTAGGACTCCGCGAGCTTGCGCGACACGGTGAGGCAGTCGTCGAAGTTGCCCTCGACCTGCAGCAGCGTGGCCCCGTGGGCGATGGCCTGGCTCAGCTTGCCCATGGCGATCTTGCCGTCGGGCACGAGGACCGCGCACGCCATGCCCGCCTTGACGGCGTAGGCCGCGGCGCTGGCGCTGGTGTTGCCGGTCGATGCGCAGATGACGGCCTTGGCGCCGTGCTTGGCCGCCATCGAGATCGCCGCGGTCATGCCGCGGTCCTTGAACGAGCCGGTGGGGTTGAGCCCCTCGTACTTGACGAACACCTCGGCCCCCACGCGCTCGCTGAGCCGCTCTGCCGGGATGAGCGGGGTGCCACCCTCCTGGAGGGTGACGACCGGCGCACCCTCGAGCATGGGGAGGCGGTCGGCATACTCGCGCAGGACCCCGCGCCACAGGTGTGCCATCAGGCTCCCTCCACCCGCATGACCGACGTGACCTCGCGGACCGTCTCGAGCTCGGACAGCGCCTCCACGGTCGCGGCGAGCGCGGCGTCGGGGGCGGTGTGCGTGACGACGACGAGCTGCGCCCGGGTGCTCGGCGCACCGTCGTCCCCGGGGTGTTCGACGATGCGCTGGCGCACCGTCTCGATGGACACGTCGTGGGCGGCGAAGGCGGTCGCCACCTGCGCCAGGACACCCGGCCGGTCGGCCACGTCGAGGCTGATGTGGTACCTCGTGAGAGCGCGCCCCATGGGCAGCACGGGCAGGTCCGCGTATGCCGACTCGCCCGGTCCCCGGCCCCCGCCGACGCGGTGGCGGGCCACCGCGACGACGTCACCGAGCACGGCGCTGGCGGTGGGGTCGCCGCCCGCGCCCCTGCCGTAGAACATGAGCTGGCCCGCCGCGTCGGCCTCGACGAAGACGGCGTTGAACGCGTCACGCACGCCGCCGAGGGGGTGGCTGCGCGGGATCATCGCCGGGTGGACCCGGACACTGACGCCGGGCGTCGAGCGGCCCTGCTCGTCGACCGTCTCGGTGCGTTCGCAGATCGCGAGCAGCTTGACGACGCAGTCCATCTCGCGCGCCGCCTGCACGTCGGCGGCGGACACCTCCGTGATGCCCTCACGGTGCACCTGGTCGCTCGACACGCGGGTGTGGAACGCCAGCGACGCGAGGATGGCGGCCTTGGCCGCGGCGTCGAAGCCCTCGACGTCGGCGGTCGGGTCGGCCTCGGCGTAGCCCAGCGCCTGGGCCTGCTCGACGGCCTCGGCGAAGCCCTGCCCGGTCGTGTCCATCTTGTCGAGCACGTAGTTCGTGGTGCCGTTGACGATGCCGAGCACCCGGCGCACGTCGTCCCCTGCGAGCGACTCGCGGATCGGCCGCAGGATCGGGATGGCGCCGGCGACGGCGGCCTCGTAGTAGAGGTCGACTCCGTGCTCGGCCGCCGCGGCGTAGAGCGCCGGGCCGGCCTCGGCCAGCAGCGCCTTGTTGGCGGAGACGACCGAGGCGCCGTGCTTCATGGCCGACTCGATCAGCGACCGCGCCGGCTCGATGCCGCCGATCACCTCGACGACGATGTCGGCGCGGGTGACGAGCTCCTCCGCGTCCGCCGTGAACAGGCTCGGGTCGACGGGGACGTCGGGGCGCTCCCGGCCGGGACGGCGCACGGCGATGCCGACGAGCTGCAAGGGGCGGCCCACGCGCGCGGCGAGGTCGTCGGCGTGCTCGGTGAGCATGCGCGCGACGGACGACCCGACGACGCCGCAGCCCAGCAGGGCGACACGCAGCGGCGTCTGCGACTGCTGTGGCTCCTGCCCGTCGCGTCCCGCCCCGCTCACCGACCGCTCCTCGTTCAGCACCGGCTCATCCTCCCGCGGTGTCCATCCTGTGGACCGCACCGGTCCGCGATCCGGACGCCGGCGAGCCCTGGACCGGACCCTACCGGCCGTGTGGTCCGGCCGCGTGGTCCGGCCGTGTGGGCGCCCGGTCCGCCGCCGGCGTCAGCCGACGTCGAGGGCGAGCAGGTCCTCGACCGTCTCCCGCCGAACGATGACCCGGGCCACCCCGTCACGGACGGCAAGCACGGGCGGCCGAGGCGTGTGGTTGTACTGGCTCGCCATGCTGCGGCAGTACGCCCCGGTGCCCGGTACCGCGACGAGGTCACCGGGCGCGATGTCGTCGGGGAGGTACTCGTCCATCACGACGATGTCGCCGGACTCGCAGTGCCGGCCGACGACGCGGGCCAGGCGCGGCGCGGCGTCGGACCGGCGGCTCGCCAGCGTGCACGAGTAGTCGGCGTCGTACAGCGCCGTGCGGATGTTGTCGCTCATCCCGCCGTCGACGCTGACGTAGGTGCGCTTGGCTCCCCCACCCAGGTCGACGTCCTTGACCGTGCCGACCTCGTAGAGGGTGAACGTGCTCGGCCCGACGATCGCGCGACCGGGCTCGATCGAGATCCGCGGCGCGGGGGTGCCCGGGCCGCCGTCGCCCACGGACTTGAGCTCACGGCGCACGAGGTCGGCCATCTGCTCGCCGAGGGCCGCCGGGGACAGGGGGGTGTGCTCGGAGGTGTACGCGATGCCGTAGCCGCCGCCGAGGTCCATCTCGGGCAGGTGCACGCCGTGGACGTGCGCGACCTCGGCGTGCAGCCCGACCAGGCGCCGGGCCGAGACCTCGAACCCGGAGGTGTCGAAGATCTGGCTGCCGATGTGGGAGTGCAGGCCGCGCAGGTCCAGGACGTCGGGCCGGGCGAGGATGCGCGCGATCGCCTCCGCCGCACGGCCGCCCGCGAGCGAGAACCCGAACTTCTGGTCCTCGTGGGCGGTCGCGATGAACTCGTGCGTGTGCGCCTCGACACCGACGGTCACCCGCACCATGACGGGGGCGCGCACGCCGAGCTCGGTCGCCACCGCGGCGACGCGGTCGATCTCCTCGAAGGAGTCGAGGACGATGCGACCGACGCCGTACTCGAGCGCCTGCCGGATCTCGGCGACGCTCTTGTTGTTGCCGTGCATGCCGATCCGCTCGGCCGGGAAGCTGGCCCGCTGCGCCACCGCGAGCTCACCACCGCTGCAGACGTCGAGCGAGAGCCCTTCCTGGGCCACCCAGCGGGCGACCTCCGTGCACAGGAACGCCTTGCCCGCGTAGTAGACGTCGACCCCGCCGAGGCCCTCGAACGGTGCCGCGAACTCGTCCCGGAACGCCCGCGCCCGGGCGCGGAAGTCCTCCTCGTCGACGACGTATGCCGCGGTGCCGAACTCGCGCGCGATGCTCACCACGTCGAGGCCGCCGACGGTCAGCCGGCCCTGCTCGTCACGGCCGACGGTCTGCGGCCAGAGCTGCGGCAGCAGCTCCATGACGTCGGTCGGCCAGGGCAGCCAGTGCGGGGGCCCGCCGTAGCCCTCGGCGTGGAGCGCTCCTGCCTCGTGTGCACGCATGGGCTACATCCTGTCGGGCGCGGAGACCCCCAGCAGGTCCAGTCCGTTGGCCAAGACCTGCCGGGTCGCGTCGTTGAGCCACAGGCGCGTGCGGTGCACGTCCGTGATCTCCTCGTCGGCGCTCATCGGCCGCACGCGGCACGTGTCGTACCACTTGTGGAAGCGGCCGGCGAGGTCCTCGAGGTAGCGCGCCACCCGGTGCGGCTCGCGCAGGTGGGCGGCCTGGGCGACGACCCGCGGGAAGTCGCCGAGGATCGCCAGCAGCGCGGCCTCGGTCGGGTCCGACAGCAGGCTCGGGTCGAACCCGTCCTCACGCCGCACGCCGTCCTCGTTCGCGAGCCGCGCCACGTTCGAGGTCCGGGCGTGGGCGTACTGCACGTAGAAGACGGGGTTGTCGTTGGTCTGCTTGCGCAGCTCCTCGCCGTCGAGCGACAGCGGGCTGTCGGCCGGGTAGCGCGCCAGGGAGTAGCGGATCGCGTCCGTGCCGATCCAGTCGATGAGGTCGCGCAGCTCGATGATGTTGCCGGCACGCTTGGAGAGGCGGGCGCCACCGAGGTTGACCAGCTGGCCGATCTTGACCTCGATGTTGTGCTCCGGGTCGTCCCCCGCGCAGGCGGCGATCGCCTTGAGCCGGTTGATGTAGCCGTGGTGGTCGGCGCCGAGCAGGTAGATCTTCTCGTCGAAGCCGCGGTCCTTCTTGGACAGGTAGTAGGCGGCGTCGGCAGCGAAGTACGTCGGCTCGCCATTGGCCCGGATCAGCACCCGGTCCTTGTCGTCGCCGAAGTCGGTGGTGCGCAGCCAGATCGCGTTGTCCTGGTCGAAGACGTGCCCCTGCTCGCGCAGCCGGGCCACGGCCTGCTCGACCGCACCCTCGTCGTGCAGCGTCTTCTCCGAGAACCAGACGTCGAAGTGCACGCCGAACGCCTCGAGCGTCTCGCGGATGTCGGCCAGCTGCAGCGGGTACGCGAGCTCCCGGGCGACGGCCATGGCCTCGTCCTCGGGCAGCTCGGGCAGGTCCGGGCGCTGCTGGAGCACGGCTGCCCCGAGGGTGTCGATGTACTCGCCCGGGTACCCGCCCTCGGGCGTCGGCTCGCCCTTGGCGCGGGCCAGGACGCTGCGCGCGAACTTGTCCATCTGGGCGCCGGCGTCGTTGAGGTAGTACTCGGTCGTCAGCGTCGCGCCGGACGCCTTGAGCAGGCGGGCCATGGCGTCGCCGAGCGCGGCCCACCGGGTGTGGCCCAGGTGCAGCGGGCCCGTCGGGTTCGCCGAGATGTACTCGAGGTTGATGACGTGGCCCGTCTCGGACTCGTTGCGGCCGTAGGCGGCACCCGCGTCGACGATGGTGCGGGCGAGCTCGCCGGCGGAGGCGGCGTCGAGCGTGATGTTGAGGAAGCCGGGCCCGGCGACGTCGACGGCCTTGACCCCGTCGACCGCGCCGAGCCGGGCGGCGAGCTGCGTCGCGAGCTCGCGCGGCGGCACACCGGCCCCCTTGGCCAGCTGCATCGCGACGTTGGTGGACCAGTCCCCGTGGTCGCGGTTGCGCGGTCGCTCCACGCGCACCTGCTCCGGCACGTCCACGCGGAGCTCGCCGGCGGCAACGGCGTCGGCGAGGGCGGTGCGGATGGCGGTGGAGAGCTCTTCGGGGGTCACCCGGACGATTCTAGGGCGCGGGCGGGGCGTCCCTGCCGCCGGCCGCGAAGCCCCTGACCAGCGCGATGAGGTCGTCGGGGTCGAACGGCTTGGCGACGAACGCGTCGAGCCCCGAGCCGGTGGCCTGGGCGCGGTCGTGCTGGTGGACCGAGGCCGTCACCATGATCACCGGGATCCCAGCCAGCCGGGTGTCCTCGCGGATCCGCGCGATCGCCCACCAGCCGTCCCGCGGCACCATCTGCGCGTCGAGGGTGATGACGTCCGGCAGCTGCTCGACCTCGCGGAGCCGGCCGAGGAGCGCCTCGCCGTCGCCGAGCTCCTCGACCTCGTACCCCTCGAGCTCGAGGTTGAGCCGGATGAGGCGGCGGATCTGCTCGGTGTCGTCGCAGACCCACACCAGTCCCCCGGTTTCCATGGGAGCCACCCTAGGCTGCTAACCTCTGCGGGCGCCCTGTTGCGGGGCGCACGTGTCGCCCCCGTAGCTCAGGGGATAGAGCACCGCCCTCCGGAGGCGGGAGCGCAGGTTCGAATCCTGCCGGGGGCACCACACCGCCGAAGGGCCCGGCGCACCAGCGGCCCGGCCCTCGTGGTCGGGGGCCGGGTGGGGCACGGGCGGGCCCCCCCCCGGGGGTGGCGGT
>NZ_JBHUYG010000141.1:0-8025 GCF_042668795.1 Pedococcus sp. NPDC057267
GGCTCAGGCAGCCACGGCGCCGGTGCGGCGGCGACCCAGCAGGGGGCGCCACGGCCCCGCCGCCAGGACGAAGACGACCAGGGCGACAAGCAGCACCGACAGGGGCAGCACCCCCGCCACCGACACGGGGTCGCCGCCGGCGCCGAACTCGGCGGTGGCCTCGGAGACCAGGGGCGGCACCGACCCCGTGACCGGGCGACCCGTCACGCCGCTCGCGCGCACGCCCTCGACGAAACCGAGGACGGAGAACGTCCACAGGAGCTGGAGCACCACCCACGTGCCCAGCGCGACGTACCCGCCGAACGCCCACCGCGGCCGGCCCCTGTAGGTCTCGGCCACGGCATACGCCATCGCCCTGGGGGACCGGATCGCCAGCAGGGCGCGCGTCGTGCCCTCGCGCTCGGCGGCCTCGTCGAGGTTGGCGCGCAGCTCGGCGCGCAGCTCCTTGCGGCGACGGCCGGGCACCCCACGGAAGTCCATCCAGAAGTCGTAGCGGGCCACGGCCCCGGCGATGCGGGAACGGTCGACGATGGTCATGCGGTCTCCCCCTCGGTGGCGGGCGGTGCGGCGCCCGTGACGGTGTCGACGGCCGCGACGAGCGACCGCCAGGCCCGGCCGCGGGCGGCCAGCTCGGCCACCCCCGCCGGGGTCGTGCGGTAGTACTTCCGGGCCGGGCCGGGCCCGACGCCGACGGCTCGAGGTGGGACTGCAGGAGCCCGGCCGACTCCAGCCTGGTCAGGGCCGCGGGCACCTGACTTTGCCGAGTACCCGGTGGGTGTGGGTGCCGGTGTCGCACGCGTCCGGGCAGTCCCTACCGGTACTCGGGGTTGGGGGAGTCGAAGCGGTCGCCGGCGTCCCACGCCACCCGCTGGTTGCCGCCGACAGGGAAGCCGCCCGCCACCGTGAACATCGCCGCGAGGTGCATGAGGTTGAACGTCATGAACGTCGTGTTCCGCCGGGTGAATTCGTTCTCGGGGCCGCCGCTGCCCTCGTCGAGGTACGACGGGCCGGGGCCGGCCTCGCCGATCCAGCCGGCGTCCGCGCCCGGCGGGATGGTGAAGCCGATGTGCTGCAGGCTGTAGAGGATGTTCGAGGCGCAGTGCTTGATGCCGTCCTCGTTGCCGGTGATGATCGCGCCGCCGACCTTGCCGTAGTAGACGTACTGCCCGGCCGCGTTGGTCATCGAGGAGCCGCCGTAGAGCCGCTCGACGACCCGCCTGGTGACGCTGGAGTTGTCGCCGAGCCAGATCGGGCCCGCGAGGACGAGGATGTCCGACTCGAGGATCTCGGCGAAGATCGTCGGCCACTCGTCGCGGTCCCAGCCGTGCTCGGTCATGTCGACGTAGACGCCCGTGGCGATGTCGTGGTCGACTGCGCGGAACTCGCGGACGTCGACCCCGTGGTCGCGCATGATCCCGGCGCTGACGTCGATGAGGCCCTGGGTGTGGCTGCGCTCGGGCGAGCGCTTCAGCGTGCAGTTGACGAACGTCGCCCGCAGCCCCCCGAAGTCCAGCGCCTGCATCGCCTCGGTCGCCGTCTGCGTCCCCGGCTGTCGCCCCGCCTGCTCGCCCGGCTGTGCCCCCGTCTGCTCGCCCACCTGTGTCCCCGTCCCTGCCCCCGTGTCGGTCATGGACCGACTGTCCACCGCGGCGCTGCCGACCGCAACGGCAACGGGTAGGTTTCCCGTGTGCGTATCGCCGTCACCGGGTCCATTGCCACCGACCACCTCATGACCTTCAAGGGGAGGTTCCGCGACTCCCTCGTGGTCGAGCAGCTCGACAAGGTCTCGCTGTCGTTCCTGGCCGACGACCTCGAGGTCCGCCGTGGGGGAGTGGCCGCCAACATCGCGTTCGGCATGGCCAACCTCGGCCAGCGGCCGATCCTCGTCGGTGCCGTGGGCGAGGACTTCGCCGACTACCGCAGCTGGCTCGAGCGACACGGCGTGGACTGCGCGTCCGTGCACGTCTCGGAGTCCCGGCACACCGCCCGGTTCGTCTGCACCACCGACGAGGACATGGCCCAGATCGCCACCTTCTACGCCGGGGCCATGAGCGAGGCCCGGGCGATCGAGCTCGGCCCGATCGCCGAGCGGGTCGGCGGCCTCGACCTCGTCGTCGTCGGGGCCAACGACCCCGAGGCGATGCTTCGCCACACGCGCGAGTGCCGCTCGCGGGGCATCCCGTTCGCCGCCGACCCGAGCCAGCAGCTCGCCTTCGCCGACGGCGAGACGATCCGCCAGCTCATCGACGGCGCCGACTACCTGCTCACCAACGAGTACGAGGCCGCGCTCACCGAGCAGAAGACCGGCTGGTCCTCCGAGGAGATCGCCGCGCGGGTCAACACGCGGGTCGTCACCAAGGGCAAGGACGGCGTCACCATCGAGCGCAAGGGCGAGGACCCGATCCACGTCTCGGTCGCCCGCGAGGTGCGCCGGGCCGACCCGACCGGTGTCGGCGACGCGTTCCGCGCCGGCTTCCTCACGGGCCTTGCCGCCGACCTCGGCCTGCGTCACGCGGCGGAGCTCGGCTCGATGCTGGCGACCTACGTCATCGAGACCGTGGGGACCCAGGAGTACACCCTCGGCAAGTCCACGTTCCTCGCCCGGCTCGCCGAGGCGTACGGCCAGGACTCGGCCGACGCGATCGAGCCGCACATCGCCTGCGTAGCCCCCTGACCGGTGGTCGCCCCCGAGCCCGTCGAGCCCCTGCCCAGCGGCTGGGTCTTCGACCTGTCCGGGGTCGACGCGGGGGAGGACCTCGTCGCGGTCGGCGGTGACCTGCGCGCGGGGACGATCCTCGAGGCGTACCGCACGGGCGTGTTCCCGATGGGCCTCGGTGACCACGGCGCCCGGCCGATCGGGTGGTGGTCGCCCGACCCGCGCGGGGTCCTGCTGCCCGGCGGGGTGCACGCGAGCCGCTCGTTGCGGCGCTCGCTGCGGCGCTTCGAGATCCGGGTCGACACCGCGTTCCGCGAGGTCGTGGCCGCGTGCGCGGACCCCTCGCGCGAGGGCCGGTGGATCACCACCGAGATCGCCGACGCGTACATCCAGCTGCACGCGCTCGGCTGGGCGCACAGCATCGAGACGTGGCAGGACGGCGAGCTCGTCGGCGGCCTCTACGGGCTGTGCGTGGGCGGCCTGTTCGCGGGGGAGTCCATGTTCCACCACGTCACCGACGCCTCGAAGGCGGCGGTGGTCGCGATGGCCGGCCACGTCTTCGCCGACGGTGACCCGCGCCGCATCATCGACGTGCAGTGGGCGACCGACCACCTGCGCACCCTCGGCATCGTGAGCATCCCGCGACCGGAGTACCTGCGCCGGCTGGCCGACGCGATCCACCTCGAACCGCCCGCCTTCGCGGTCAGCTGACCGCCGTCCCCGGGCTCCCGAGCCGGACCCGGTATGCCGTGTGCTCGCCGCAGTCCCGCGCCCCCACGAACGTGTGGCCGCGCATCCGGCACCACGCCGGTACGTCCGCCGCCGCGGCGGGGTCCGTGGACCACACCTCGAGCTCGGTCCCGGGAGCGGCGTCCCGGGCCCGCTGCGCCAGCCGGATGACGGGCAGAGGGCAGCGCAGGCCGCGCGCGTCGACGACGTCGTCCTCGCTCACAGCCGCCGGGCCCCCAGCTCCTCGCGCACCCGCTCGACGGCCCCGGGCAGCGCCCGCACGAACGCGGCCACGCCCGCGGCCCGCTCCGGTGCGACGGCGGCGAGGGGGAGCGTGACCCGCACGTTGCCGTGGGTGAGCGCGCCCATGGCCGCCAGGACGTGGCTCGGCTGCAGGGTGCTCGCGGTGCAGGCCGAGCCCGACGCCACGGCGAAGCCCGCCCGGTCCAGCTCGCGCACGAGCGCCTCGCCGTCGGCATACAGCGCGGAGAAGGTGAGGACGTGCGGCAGCCGGCCCTGCGGGTCGCCGACGACGTCGACGTCGGGCAGCCGGCCGGCCGCCTCGCGCAGGTCCCCGACCAGTGCGAACGCCTCGGCCGCGTCCTCCCCGCGCACCGCCTCCGTCTGTCGCCACGCCTCTGCAGCCGCGAGGGCCAGCGGCACCCACGGGGTGTGCCGCGAGGCGCCGTGCAGCGCCGCGTCCGGGTCGGTGGCGCCCGGCAGCAGCCACCGGGTGCGCTCGGGCACGACGAGGACCCCCAGCCCGCCGGGACCGCCCCACGACTGGGCGTCGCCCGCGAGCACGTCGTATGCCGTGGGCGCCGGGACGCGCCCCAGCGACGCCTGCGCGTCGACCGCCAGGGGCACGCCCGCTGCCCGGCAGGCGTCGTGGGCCTCCTCGAGCGGCTGGAGGGTACCCACCTCCCCGTTGGCGTGCTGCAGGGCCGCAGCCACGGTGCCGGGCACCGCCAGCGCCTCCCTCCAGGCGTCGAGGTCCACGCGCCCCAGCCGGTCCACGGGGACCTCCGCCAGGAGGCCCGGGTCCCCGGCCCGGTCGACCTCGTGCCTGGCCGGGACGAGGACCGCCGAGTGCTCGACCGCGGAGGCGACCGTGCGGGCGCCGCGGCGCCGCCCGGCGTGCCGCAGGCCGTCCAGCGCCCACCGGACCGCGGTCGGCCCGTCGGGGGCGAAGGTGACCTCGGCCGGGCGGACGCCGAGCCCGGAGGCGAGCACCTCGCGCGCCTGGTCGAGCATCCGGCGCGCCGCCCTGGCCTCGGCGTGCAGCCGCCGGGGGTCGGCCCAGCCGGCGTCGACGGCGGCCAGCAGGGTCGCCCGGGCGGCGGGGTGCACCGGGCCCGGGGCCGCGTCGAGGAGGACGCGCTCGACAGGGGGATTCGCCACACCCCGACGGTAGCCGTACCCCGACCCGACACCGCCTCCCGGCTGGAGTAGGGTTTGGCGCGAATGGCCCATCACTGCTTCGAAGAAGGTGCACCGTTGCGTCAGCACGACGTCCCTGCGCCGCGCCCCCCGCGCCGGCGGACAGTTCTCCGCAGGTCCACCGTGGGTGCCGTGGCCTCCCTGCTGGCGGTTGCCCTCTCGGGCTGCGCCGGTCGCGTCCAGGACGGCTTCCTCCCGCGCGCCGCCACCCAGGGCGGCGAGCGCGTCACGACCCTGTGGAACGGCGCCTGGATCGCCGCCCTCGCGGTCGGCGTCCTCGTCTGGGGCCTGATCCTGTGGTGCGTCGTGGCGTACCGGCGCCGCAAGGACGACACCGAGCTCCCGGTGCAGCTGCGCTACAACGTGCCGATGGAGATCCTCTACACCGTCGTCCCGGTGTTCATGATCGCCGTGCTCTTCTACTACACCCAGCGTGACGAGTCGGCCCTGCTGGACACCAGCAAGACCCCCGACGTCGTCGTCAACGTCATCGGCAAGAAGTGGTCCTGGGACTTCAACTACGTCAACGAGGGCACCTACGAGAGCGGCACGCAGGCCGAGCTCACGGGCAAGGAGGGCGCCGAGGCGTCCCTGCCGACCCTGTACCTCCCGGTGGGCAAGCGCACGGAGTTCATCCTGACCTCGCGCGACGTCATCCACTCGTTCTGGGTGCCGGCCTTCCTGCAGAAGCTCGACATGATCCCGGGCCGGGTCAACAAGTTCCAGGTCGTACCGACCGAGATCGGTGACTTCAAGGGCAAGTGCGCCGAGCTCTGCGGCGCCTACCACTCGCAGATGCTGTTCAACGTCAAGGTCGTCGACCAGGCCACCTACGACGCCCACATCGCCGAGCTCAAGGCCAAGGGCAACACCGGTCAGCTCGACAACAGCCTCAACTCCGAGCGGATCATGAACAACCAGCAGAACCTCGTCCCGAGCACTGGGAGCAAGTGATGGCAGCGGCGACCGAATCCACGGCGGGCACCTACCTGCGCTCGACGCAGGGCACCTCCACCCGGCGGCTCACCAAGGGCCAGACCGTCGTGAAGTGGATGACGACGACCGACCACAAGGTCATCGGCAACCTCTACTTCATCACCTCGTTCATCTTCTTCATGTTCGGCGGCGTGCTCGCGCTGCTCATCCGCGCCGAGCTCTTCGAGCCGGGCCTGCAGGTGGTCGACAACCCCGAGCAGTACAACCAGCTGTTCACCATGCACGGCACGATCATGCTGCTGCTGTTCGCGACGCCGCTGTTCGCCGGCTTCGCCAACGCGCTGATGCCGCTGCAGATCGGTGCGCCCGACGTGGCGTTCCCGCGCCTGAACATGTTCGCCTACTGGCTGTACCTGTTCGGTGGCCTCATCGCCTCGGCGGGCTTCCTCACCCCCCAGGGTGCGGCCTCGTTCGGGTGGTTCGCGTACGCCCCGCTCTCGGACGCCTCGAACAGCCCCGGCCTCGGCGGTGACCTCTGGGTCTTCGGCCTCGCTCTCGGTGGCTTCGGCACCATCCTCGGTGCGGTCAACTTCATCACCACGATCATCTGCATGCGTGCCCCGGGCATGACCATGTTCCGGATGCCGATCTTCACCTGGACGGTGCTGATCACCTCGCTGCTCGTGCTGATGGCCTTCCCGGTCCTTGCCTCCGCGCTGCTGGCCCTGGGTGCCGACCGCAAGTTCGGGGCGCAGGTGTTCCAGCCCGAGAACGGTGGGCCCATGCTGTGGCAACACCTGTTCTGGTTCTTCGGGCACCCCGAGGTCTACATCATCGCCCTGCCGTTCTTCGGCATCATCAGCGAGATCCTCCCGGTCTTCTCCCGCAAGCCAATCTTCGGCTACAAGACCCTCGTCTTCGCCACGATCGGCATCGCCGCGCTGTCGGTGACGGTCTGGGCGCACCACATGTACGCCACCGGCCAGGTGCTGCTGCCCTTCTTCGCGGTGATGACGATGCTCATTGCGGTGCCGACCGGCGTGAAGTTCTTCAACTGGATCGGCACGATGTGGGGCGGCAAGCTGTCCTTCGAGACGCCGATGCTGTGGTCGATCGGCTTCCTCGTGACGTTCCTCTTCGGCGGCCTGACCGGCATCATCCTGTCCAGCCCGGCGCTCGACTTCCACCTCTCCGACAGCTACTTCGTGGTGGCCCACTTCCACTACGTCGTCTTCGGCACCGTGGTGTTCGCGATGTTCGCGGGCTTCTACTTCTGGTGGCCCAAGCTCACCGGCCGGATGCTCGACGAGACCCTCGGCAAGATCCACTTCTGGATGCTCTTCGTCGGGTTCCACACCACCTTCCTGATCCAGCACGTGCTCGGTATCGACGGCATGCCCCGTCGCTACGCCGACTACCTGCCCGAGGACGGCTTCACGTGGATGAACCAGGTCTCGACCTACGGGTCGTTCCTGCTCGGCGCGTCGACCCTGCCGTTCCTCTACAACGTCTGGAAGACCTGGCGGACGGCCCCGCTGGTGGAGACCGACGACCCGTGGGGGTACGGCGCGTCCCTCGAGTGGGCGACCTCCTGCCCGCCGCCGCGGCACAACTTCGACGTGATCCCGCGGATCCGCTCCGAGCGCCCGGCCTTCGACCTGCACCACCCGGAGGCGGCACCGTTCACCACCCTTCCGGCCGACCCCGACACCCTGACGCGGATCATCGGCGGCCCCGACGGCAACGGCCCGCACGCGCACCACACCGGTGAGCTGGACCACGACCTCAACCCCCGATTCCACGAGGAGCGCGACTGAGCATGAAGATCGAGTTCAAGCTCTTCGTCATCCTGGCGGCCTTCTTCGCCCCCGTCGGGCTCCTCTACGGCATCTTCACCCACTGGCGGGAGCCGGTCGGTCCCGCGGGCCTGTTCCTGTCGGCGGGCCTCGGCGCGATGATCGCGTTCTACCTCTGGGCGACCGGGCGCCGCCTGCCCGAGCGCCCGGAGGACAACCCCGCCGGCGAGATCGACGAGCAGGAGGGGGAGTACGGCTTCTTCAGCCCGCACTCCTGGTGGCCGCTCCCGCTCGCCGGGGCCGCTGCGGTCTGCTTCCTCGGCCTCGCGGTGGGGTGGTGGCTGTTCATCATCGGCGCCGCGTTCGGCGTCGTCGCCCTCGTCGGGTGGACGTTCGAGTACTTCAAGGGTCCGCACGCCGTCTGACCTGCGCGGACACCGGACGAGGCGGTGGGGCACCCGGAGCGGG
>NZ_JBHUYG010000142.1:0-7870 GCF_042668795.1 Pedococcus sp. NPDC057267
GTCCAGCCGAGGGCGCGGGCGGCACATTCATGTGCGCCCCCGGTTTCATCTGCGCCCCGGGCGGCGGGGCAGGCGGCGTCGCGTGCCGCGTGGGTCGCATGCCGCCGTGACCTGCGCAGACCCGCCCAACCGGTGACATCCGTCATGGTTGTGCGCGGCAACTGTCGTGTCGGATGAGGAGGCACTGCCCCCGAGCGGTCACCTCCGCGCCGTGGGGCCCACTTCTCCCGGAGGTCTCATGTCACGACTGTCGAGAACCGCCTGCGCCGCGGCGGGAGCTGCCGCACTGGTCACCGTCGCCGCAGCCGGAACCGCGCTCGCCGCACCCGGCGGCCGCCATGCCCTGGACGGCAGCATCCCGTCCTGGGCGGTGTCGCAGAACAAGGTCGGGGCTGCGGCCCCCTCGCAGCAGGTCACCTTCCGGGTGTACCTGCCCTACCGCGGAGGGGACGCGGCTGCGGCATACGCCCGGGCCGTCTCCACGCCGGGGAACGCCGACTACGGCCACTTCCTCACCCCGGCCGAGTTCCGGGCGCGGTTCTCACCCGCGACCTCCGACGTCTCCTCGGTGTCCTCGTGGCTCAAGGGCCAGGGCTTCACGCTCGGGGCCACGCCGGCGAACCGCAAGTACGTCGAGGCCACGGGCACACTCGCCCAGGCGGCCGCCGCGTTCGGCACCTCCTTCGCCGAGTACCGCACCGAGGGCAGGCAGGTCCGTTCCAACAGCACGCCGCTGCAGGTCCCCGACTCGCTGCCGGCCGTCGAGGGCGTCGTCGGGCTCGACGAGTCGCAGACCTTGGTGCACGCGAACAAGGCAGCCCCCGCGCCGGCGCTGTTCCGCAACGCCCAGCCGTGCTCGGCGTACTGGGGCCAGAAGACCGTCACGAACACGCCCACCCCGGACGGCACGCCGCTCCCGGCCTCGCCGAGCGCGTTCGCGCCGTGCGGCTACAGCGGCGCCCAGCTCCAGGGCCTCTACGGCATGAGCGGCGCGATCGCGTCCGGCAACGACGGCAGCGGCGTCACCGTCGGCATCATCGACGCGTTCGCCTCGAACACCATCGAGAAGGACGCCAACACCTACTTCGCGCGGCACGGGCTGCCGACCTTCGCGCCCGGGCAGTTCACCCAGGTCGTGGCCCCCGGCACCTACAACCAGCCGGGCAACCGCAAGCAGGACCCGGCCGGCTGGGCCGGCGAGGAGACCCTCGACGTCGAGGCGGTCCACACGATGGCCCCCGGCGCCCACATCACCTACATCGGGTCGCCCAACAACGGCCGTGACATGGACGCGATCATGAACCGCGTCGTCGACGAGCACCTCGCCGACATCGTGAGCAACTCCTACGGGTACGGCAGCGAGGCGCTGCCCGCAGGCACGATCAAGCCGTCGCTCGACACCCAGGTGCAGGCCGCGGCCGAGGGCATCTCGCTGTTCTACTCCTCGGGCGACAACGCCGACGAGACCAACGCCGTCGCCGGGGCCACTCCGACGCCGGACTGGCCCGCCTCGAGCCCGTACGTGACCGCCGTCGGCGGCACCTCGGCCGGCGTCAGCGCCTCGGACAGCCGGGTGTTCGAGCTCGGCTGGGAGACCCGTCGCAGCTCGCTGGACAAGACGACGACGACGTGGCAGCCGTCCACCTGGCTCTACGGCTCCGGCGGCGGCACGTCCCGCCTCTTCGCCCAGCCGTCGTACCAGACCGGTGTGGTGCCGGCCTCGATCTCGCAGACGTACGGTGGCGCGGCGATGCGCGCGGTCCCGGACGTGTCGGCGCTCGGTGACCCCAACACCGGCATGCTCGTCGGCGAGACGCAGAGCGCGCCGGACGGCTCGCAGGTCTACGACGAGTACCGCATCGGCGGCACCTCGCTCGCCTCGCCGCTCTACGCGGGCATGTTCGCCCTCGCCGAGCAGAAGGCAGGGCACGAGTACGGCCTGGCCAACCCGGTGCTCTACGGCACCCGGGCCGCCAGCGTCGACATCACCAAGGACGACCGCGCCACCTACCCCGGTGACGTCCGGTCCGACTACGTCAACGGCGTCGACGCGAGCAACGGGTACCGGTACTCCGCCCGGTACTTCGACGCGGACGAGCAGCTGACGATCCACGTCCGCCCGGGCTACGACGACGTCACCGGCGTCGGCGTCCCGAACGGCCAGGCCTGGCTGGACGCGGTCGCCGCGCAGTAACGACGGCGGCGGACACCCCAGCAGACGCAGGTGTGCCGCCCGTTCACCTGGGCTCCCGGGCCATGGGTGAGCGGGCGGCACACACGTGTGTGGGGGTGGGGGAGGCGCGCCTCGGCGACGTGGCGCGGATGCGCACCGACTGGACCGTCGCGCGGGGCGGCTCGCCCGCCCCGGGACAACGTGCGGGTCGACCTCTGACGCCGCCCGGGGCGCATCGAGCCGAGGCCGCGCCCGGGCGCCGTCCTGCTCCTCGGCCGATCAGCCTCCTCAGCCGAACAGCGCGCCCACGACCTCGCGGAACGCCTCGGTGTGCCGGTCGACGTCCTCGCGGCTCGTGTCCGGGCACATGAGGGCCATGTTGTGGAACGGCGTCATCAGGATGCCGCGGTTGCACATCGCGAGGTGCAGGTACGCGTCGAGCCCGTCGTCCGCGGCGGCCGCGGACTCCTCGCCGGTGCGCGGCGCGGGACGGGCGAAGCGGTACTCCGCCCGGGCGCCGAGCCGGCTGATGCTCCACGGCACGTCGAGCTCGTCGAGCGTCTGCTGCACCCCGGCCGTGAACGCCGTCGCCAGCTCGGTCATGTGGGTGAAGGCGTCCTCCGTGAGCACCTCCCCGAGGGTGGCCCGCATCGCCGCGACCGACAGGGCGTTCCCGGCGAGGGTGCCGCCCACGCCGCCGACGTCGACGATGTCCGCCTCCCCGGCCTCGGTGTGGCGGGTCACCGCGGCGGCCACCTCGGCGCTGATGCCGTACGCGCCGCACGGGATGCCGCCGCCGATGGACTTCCCGATGACGAAGATGTCGGGCTGCAGGCCCCACTCGCGCGTCGCACCGCCCCAGCCGGTCGAGAAGGTGTGGGTCTCGTCGATCATGAGCAGCGACCCGTACCTCGTGGCGAGCTCGCGCAGGCCCTCCATGAAGCCCGGCTCGGGCAGCACGATGCCGATGTTGGTCAGCGCGGGCTCGGTGAGGATCGCGGCGACGTCGCCGTGGGCGAGCTCGCGCTCGACCGACTCCAGGTCGTTCCACGTCGCGGCCCGCGTGGTGAGGTCGAGGGGGACGGGCGGGGCGACGTTGCCCGGCCGGCTCTGGGCCTTGCCGTCGGGACCGGGCAGCGCGAACGCCTCGTCGACGGAGCCGTGGTAGCAGTACGCGAAGACGAGCACCTTCGGCCGGCCGGTGGCCAGCCGGGCGAGGCGGATGGCCCAGCGGTTGGCGTCCGTGGCCGAGAGCGTGAAGCTCCACGACGGCATACCGAAGCGGCGGGTGAGCTCCGCCCCGACGTCCTGGGCCTCCGCGGTGGGCAGCATCGTGGTGACGCCGCCCAGCTCGCCCATCCGCCGCTGCACGGCGGCGACCGTGGGGCCGGGGGAGTGGCCGGCCATCGCGCCGGTGTCGCCCAGCGCGAAGTCGACGTACGTGTGCCCGTCGACGTCGGTCACCCGGTTGCCGGCGGCGCGGTCGAGGTAGAGCGGGAACCCGCCGGACCACATGTTCATCCACGTCATGGGCACGCGGCCGAACAGGTTGTTCGCCTGCGCGAAGAGGGCACGGCTGCGGGGGTGGGAGTCGGTGTATGCCGCCTGCTCGGCCTCGAGCAGCGCGGTCAGTCTGGTGCGGTCCAGGGTCGCCATGCCGGCAGGCTAGTGTGACGATGTCGGCGGCGAAAGGGCCGTCTCGCCACCGATCTCGCGGTCGGGGCGCGCGAATCGCCACGAAATTCGCAGCGCCCGGCCGTGTCGGCAGCGCACGCCTGCGCCGGCGGTGCGCCCCCGTCGCCGAGCCGGGCAGGCACCTCCTAGGCTTGACCGCCATGGCACGGCAGCGCGTCCCCGAGGGACCACCCCCCGTCCCGGCGGTCCAGAAGCTGCGGGTGCGTTACGCCAAGCGCGGGCGGCTGCGCTTCTCCTCGACGCGCGACTTCCAGCGCGCCCTCGAGCGGGCGCTGCGGCGGGCGGGCGTGCCGATGGCGTTCTCAGCCGGGTTCCACCCCCACCCCAAGATCAGCTACGCCAACGCGGCCCCCACCGGGACGGCCAGCGAGGCGGAGTACTTCGAGATCTCCGTGACCGAGCGGGTCGACCCTGAGTCGCTGCGGGCCGCGCTCGACGAGGCGCTCCCCGAGGGGCTCGACGTCCTCGAGGTGGTCGAGGCGGCGCCGGGGGCGCTCGCGGACCGGCTGCAGGCGAGCGACTGGGTGCTGGAGTTCGGCGGCGTGCCGGTCGAGGAGCTCCAGCGGGCGGCCGACACCTTCCTCGCCCAGGAGCGGGTCGAGGTCACCCGCATGTTCAAGACCGGGCCGAGGACCTTCGACGTGCGCTCCGCCGTCGTGTCGCTGGGCGCAACCGCGGCGGAGCGCCCCGACTGTGCGATACTGCGAGTGGTCGTACGGCACACCACACCGGCCGTACGCCCCGACGACGTCCTGACCGCGCTGCGCGCAGTGACAGAGCTTTCGCCACCGGCACCACCCCTGGTGACCCGGCTGGCGCAGGGCCCGCTGCGCACCGCAACCGCGAGGGTGGCTGATCCCTTGGCTGCCGACCTGGACGCCGACGGCGCCTGACCCGGTGCCGCGCGGCCTGCGCGAGCTGGAGACGGCGTAGCCAAACCGACTTCCGTGTCGGTGGCAAACCCGCCACCGGCACGAGGCATGACCGCGCACCACGCGGCCGTGCGGAGGGTCCGTCCGCGGGCCCCGGGTGTGGCCACGGCCCGTGGGTGACGGAAGGACGCCTCCCATGGCTTCCACGGACGACCAGCCCACCACCCCCACCACCGACGGCGCGCCCGCCGGCACCGCGGAGGCGTCCGCCCCGGCTGCGCCGCCCCGGCGCCCGCGACGGGCCACGAAGAAGGCGGCCGCCCCCGCGCCGGCGGCACCAGCGGATGACGGCGCCGCAGCGGACTCGGCGCCCCCCTCCGGCCCCGATGCCGGCGCGCCCGCGGAGGCGGCCACCGGCGAGGTGACCGCGAACAAGGCCGCCAAGCGCGCCCCCCGCAAGAGTGCCAAGAAGGCCGCGAAGGCCCCCGCCGCCGAGCCGGTGGTCGAGCCCGCCGCGGAGTCGGCCGCCGCGGCCGAGCCCACGGTCGAGGCTGCGGAGCCCGCCGCCGAGGCGACCGAGGCTGCCGCGCCGGCGAAGAAGGCCGCCAAGCGCGCGCCTCGCAAGAGCGCCAAGAAGGCCGCCGCGCCGGTCACCCGCCCCGTCGCCGAGCCGGTCGCCGAGACCACCGACGAGGAGGACGAGGAGGCCCTGGCGGCCGCCCGGGCCGAGGAGGCGCGGCTCGCGGAGGGCGCTTCCGAGCCCGACACCGCGTCGGCCGCGACCGTCCCCAGCTTCGGCGTGCTGTTCCAGGCGCCCGACCCCGAGGCGGTCAAGCCCGCCCGCAAGCGGGCCGCCCGCAAGCGCGCCACCGCCCCGGCCCAGGAGGTCGAGCCCTCGGAGCTGCCCGCCACCGAGCCGGTCGAGGCGGCCGAGGCACCCGCGGACGACGAGGCTGCCGAGGCCGCGGCGTCGCCCGAGAACGGCGAGCCCGCCGAGTCGGGCGAGGGCACGGGCGGCCGCCGTCGTCGTCGCCGCGGCGGCAAGGGTCGCGGCCGCGGGCGTGGCTCGGACTCCGACGCGCGCGACGAGGCGCAGGGCGCCGAGGAAGGCGGGTCCGACGAGGGCGAGCAGGCGGACGGCACGGGGCCGGCCGAGGACACGGCCGAGGGCGAGGGCAGCGCGAGCAGCCGTCGCCGGCGCCGCCGCCGCCGCAGCGGCTCCGCCACGGACGGGGAGGACCCGCCCGGCACCGTGACCAAGGTGCGCGAGCCGCGCCGCGACGAGCCGCAGAGTGTCAAGGGCTCGACCCGTCTGGAGGCCAAGAAGCAGCGTCGCCGCGAGGGCCGTGAGGCCGGCCGTCGCCGCACGATCATCACCGAGGCCGAGTTCCTCGCGCGTCGCGAGAGCGTCGACCGCGTCATGGTCGTGCGCGAGCGCGACGGCAAGACCCAGATCGGCGTGCTCGAGGACGAGGTGCTCGTCGAGCACTACGTCTCCCGGGAGACCAACGCGTCGATGGCCGGGAACGTCTATCTCGGCCGGGTGCAGAACGTCCTGCCCTCGATGGAGGCGGCGTTCGTCGACATCGGCAAGGGCCGCAACGCCGTCCTGTACGCCGGTGAGGTCAACTGGGACGCCGCGGGCCTGGAGAACAACCAGCCCAAGCGCATCGAGAACGCCCTCAAGTCCGGCGACACGGTCCTGGTCCAGGTGACCAAGGACCCGATCGGGCACAAGGGCGCCCGCCTCACCAGCCAGATCAGCCTGCCCGGCCGCTACCTCGTCTACGTGCCCGAGGGCTCGATGACCGGCATCTCCCGCAAGCTCCCGGACACCGAGCGCGCCCGGCTCAAGGGCATCCTCAAGGAGGTCGTCCCGGACAGCGCCGGCGTCATCGTCCGCACCGCGGCCGAGGGTGCGAGCGAGGAGGAGCTGCGCGCCGACGTCGAGCGGCTCACCAAGACCTGGGAGAAGATCAAGGCCAAGGCCGACTCCAAGGGCAAGGCCAAGGGCGGTGCCCCCGCGCTCGTCCACGGCGAGCCCGACCTCACCGTGCGGGTCATCCGCGACGTCTTCAACGAGGACTTCGGCAAGCTCGTCGTCGCCGGCGACCGGGCCTGGGAGGAGGTCAGCGAGTACATCGGCGACGTCGCCCCCGACCTCGCCGGCCGGCTGGAGAAGTGGACCGGGACCGAGGACCTCTTCACCCGGTACCGCGTGGACGAGCAGATCGCCAAGGCCATGGACCGCAAGGTCTGGCTGCCCTCCGGTGGCTCGCTGGTCATCGACCGCACCGAGGCCATGACCGTCGTCGACGTCAACACCGGCAAGTTCGTCGGCTCGGGTGGCAACCTCGAGGAGACGGTCACCAAGAACAACATCGAGGCGGCCGAGGAGATCGTCCGGCAGCTGCGGCTGCGCGACATCGGCGGCATCATCGTCATCGACTTCATCGACATGGTGCTGGAGTCCAACCGCGACCTCGTCGTGCGCCGCCTGCTCGAGTGCCTCGGACGCGACCGCACCAAGCACCAGGTCGCCGAGGTCACCTCGCTGGGCCTGGTCCAGATGACCCGCAAGCGGGTCGGCTCCGGCCTCATCGAGGTCTTCTCCGAGACCTGCGACCACTGCGGGGGCCGCGGCATCATCGTCCACGACCACCCTGTGGAGAAGTCGTCCAACGGCGACCAGGGGGGTTCTGCCGGGTCGCGCGGAGGCTCCGAGCGCAGCTCCTCCACCGGTGGCAGCACCCGCGGCCGGCGCGGACGCTCCGGCTCGGGCTCGACCCCCGCGCCGGCCGAGCAGCCCGCCCACCACGGCGGCCCGACGCCCGCCCAGATCGCCGCCGCGGCACACGCCGCAGCACTGAAGTCCTCCGAGGGGCACCCCTTCGGCGGCGCCGAGCTGGTCGACGACGCGCCCGCGCAGGACGAGCCCGTGGTCGAGGTGCACGAGACCCCCGACCAGGAGCGGCCCGAGCGCGTCGAGGCCCAGCCGGTCCGGCCCGAGCCCGCCGAGCGCGAGGCCGCACCGGCCCACCAGCCCGCGGCCGAGCGTGAGCCGGCCCCGCCCGAGCCGGCCCAGCCCGAGCCGTCCCAGCCCGCGCCGGTGACCCCGGCCGCGCCAGCC
>NZ_JBHUYG010000143.1:0-7730 GCF_042668795.1 Pedococcus sp. NPDC057267
CCCTCGCGGTGGCCGGGCCCGTCCGCGTCCGCGGCGTCGCGTAGCGTCGTGGCCAGGTGGTCGCGGTCGGTCGCGGCCCGTCGTGACCCGTCGTCCCCCAGGGAGGTGTGCCGTGCGACGCAGCCGTGCGGGAGCGCTTGCCGCCCTGCTCGTCGCGGTCGTCGTCGGCGGCGGCGCGGCTCTCGCGGTCACGCAGCACGACGGCGCCGGCGCCGGCGCCACCCCGCCGAGACCGACCACCACCGCCCCGAGCCGGGCCGCGGCGACGGGTGCGAGCGGCACCCCGGCTCCCGGCGCGACCTCGGGTGCCTCGGGTGCCCCACCCTCCTCCGGGAGCGGCGCCGGCGTGCGCACGGTCGTGGTGCTCGGCGACTCCTACTCCGCCGGCAACGGGGCGGGTGGCTCGACCGGGGCCTGCTACCGGAGCCCGCGCAGCGCCGCCCGCCTGTATGCCGCGAGCGTGGGCGCGCGGGCCGTCGACGCCTCGTGCAGCGGCGCGGTGGTGTCCGACCTGGTCTCGCCCGACCGGGCGGGGAACCCGGCGCAGGACTCGGTGGTGGACCAGCGCGCCGACGTCGTCGTGCTCACCATGGGCGGCAACGACGTCGGGTTCGGCGACATCGTCACCCAGTGCTTCCTGCTTGCCACGGGGGCCCGGCCCGGCGGCTGTGCCGAGGAGGTGTCCCGGGCGCGGGGCCTCCTGCCCCAGGTGCAGACCGCGCTCACCGATGCATTGCTGCAGGTGCGCTTCCGCATGCGCCCGGATGCCGTGCTGGTGCTGCGGGCGTACCCGCTGCTCGCCCCGGACCGTCCGTTCGTGCAGCAGGGCGGCTACGACGCCAACGCAGGCGTCCGCGAACTCGGTACCGACGGCGTCGCCATGCAGGACAGGGTCGTGCGGGCCGTGCGTGCCCGGGTGCCCGGTGGTGCCGGGGCGCGCACGTACCTGGACACCTCGGCGCTGCGTTTGTTCGCGGGGCACGAGCTGGGCGCCGGTGGGGTGACGGGCACGGCCACGGCGGGCGGGACGGCGTCCGTGCCGTGGTTCGACGGGTTCCAGACGCCGGGTGCGGACGTGGCCGACGTCTACCACCCCAACGCGCTGGGCCAGGCCGCGTGGGCGCAGTCGCTGCGCGACTTCCTCGCCCCGCTGACCCGCTGACCCGCTGACCCGCTGAGTCGCTGCGCTGCACCACCGGGCCAGGAGTCGCCCCTCCTACGGCTGGGCGCCGAGGACCCGGAACCGCAGGATCGTGGCGTCCCCGGACTGCCTGCGGTCGATCGGTTCGAGGTCCGTGCGCGGGGTGGTCGGCGAGGAGAACCTCGTGCCGTCGACGAGCAGCACCGGCAGGACGTAGACGAGGAGCTCGTCCACGAGCCCTGCCTCGAGGCACTGGCCGGCGGCGTGGGCTCCGAGGACCTCGACGTCCCTGTCGCCGGCGGCGTCCCGTGCCGTCGCGACGGCGGCGCGGATGTCTCCCGAGACGACCGTCACGCCGGCCGGTACGGGGTCCAAGGGGCGGTGGGTGAGGACGAACATGGGACCGGTGAACGGGTAGTCCACGAGGTCCGTCGACTCGGCGCGCATCCGCTCGCCGACGTCCCAGGTCCGCCGGCCGACGAGCATCGCCCCGGTGGCGCCCGCGATCCGGGCCATGTCGTCCGGGTCGACGAAGTCCGCCAGCGCCCGCCCGCGGCCCCAGTCCATCGAGTCACCCGGACCGGCGATGAACCCGTCCAGCGACATGCACCTGTTGACGACGACCTTGCCACCCATCGCACTTCCCCCTCCGTCCGTGCCGTGCCCCCGTGACACCGTGATCCTGCCGCCCCGGGACGCGGAGCGGAAGGGCCACGACTGCTCTGGACGAGAGCCGTACGGCCGCACGCGAGGGACCCCGCTGGTGGTGGCGGGGTTCGGAGCGGGCTCATGGTCGCCACGCCTGAGGGGGCGGGGGACCAGGCGCAGCCGTCGACACCTGGCCCCGCTCGTCGAAGACCCGGGTGCTCGCGCAGGCCGCCTGCGCGGGACGCGGGTCGACTGCTGACGATGAGGACACGGAGAGCATGTCGGCGGAACGGGGACGCCGCTGCGACAGCCAGTGGTCGTACGCGCCGGGCGTGACGTCCCACTCGACCCGGCCCTCCCCCACCGTGCCGTGGAAGCCCTTGGCGTGCACGACCGTGTGGTGCCGGCCGCAGAGCAGCGCTGCGTGGTCGAGGTCGGTGGGGCCGCCGTCGGCCCAGTGCCAGAGGTGGTGCGCGTCGCACCAGGACGCCGGCACCGAGCAACCGGTGAAGGAACAGTGCCCGTCGCGCAGCCAGAGCGCACGCACCTGCGCGCTGCTGAAGAACCGGTGGCGGCGACCGAGGTCGACGACCTCGCCCGACGAGCCGAGCACCACGGGCACCACGCCGGCGTCGCACGCGATCCGGCGCACCGTCTCGGGGCCGAGCAGCTGGCCCACGTCGCCGGACCCGAACACGGTGCCGGCCCCGAGCCGGGCGGTGAGGTCGGCGAGGTCCATGCTCACGAAGAGCTGCGCCTTGGGGGTCGTGGGCACGCCGTCGGCGGACGCCACCCCCCGCCGCACGACCTCGACGAGCGCGTCGAACCGCCGCTGGCCCGAGGGCCGCCGGTCGGGCTCGCCGTCCGCCGGCCTCGGCGCGGAGAGGGCCTGGACCGCGGCCTCCAGCACGGCCCTGCCCTCGGCGTCCGCCACGAGGCGGTACTCATACAGGCCCGAGCCGTCGTCCATCGGCTGCGACAGGGAGGTCCGCTCGCGGAGCCGGTCCTGCTCGCCCTGGAACTCGCCGTCGTGGCCGTAGCGCGCGACCAGCCGCCGACGCACGGCGCGGATGTCGCGGCGGGTGCCCTCCTCGGCGATGCCGACGAGAGCCTCCATCACCGGCCCCTGCGCAGCCGGGTGCAGGCGGTGCCCGATGCGCTCGTACTCGTCGACGACACAGGCGGCGTGCATCACCGGGACCCGGGCGTCCAGCACCGCCTCCTTGAGGAGGGCGTACCGGGGCAGCCGCGCGTGCTCGACCACGGTCACGACCGGCGCCGAGCCACCCGCCCGCAGCGAGGGGGCGTGGTCGCGCAGCCAGCGCTGCGCCCCCGTCGTGCCACCGGAGGCCTCTCCGCGCTCGACCGCCGCGGCGAGCACGGCGACCCGGCCGGCCCCCACTCGCGCGCCGACCCGGTCGACCAGGGTCAGCAGCGGCCCGAGCTCGGTGCCCTGCGCGGACCACAGCTCCTCACCAATCCCGTCGAGGGCGGCACAGGCCAGCTCGAGCGCCTCGCGACGCTGCTCGAGTGCCATGCCCCCTGACATGCACCCAACCTAGCGGCGACCACCGACAGTGTAAGCACGCTGAATCCCTTGCAGCAGAACGAATTCGAGCACCCCTCGGGTATCATTCCGTGTGCGACCGCTGACGCACAGCGCCTCTTTCGCGACCCCTCCTCGGTATGCCGGCGGCGCTGCTGCCTGCGCTCAGCCGAGGACGGTCACCGGGGTCTCGACGCGACCCCGCCGGTCCAGGTAGCCGTGCCACAGCAGCCGCGCAGCCGTCGACCGGTGCGGCCGCCAGCGCTCGCCGAGGTCCTCGAGCTCCGCCTGGGTCGGCACCCCGTCCAGGCCGAGCGCCTCCGCAGTGGCCACCTGCAACGCGCGGTCACCCACCGGCCACAGGTCGGGGCGGCCGAGACAGGCCAGGAGGTACACGTCGGCAGTCCACCGGCCGATGCCCGGCAGCGAGGTGAGCTCGCGCCGCACCCCGTCGTCGTCGAGCTCGGCAAGGCCGTCGAGGTCCAGGCGCTGCGTGAGCACCGCGGTGGCCAGGGCGCGCAGGTAGCGGTCCTTCTGCCGCGAGACCCCGTCCGTCCGCAGCTCCTCCGGCGTCGCCGCCAGGATCGCGGCGGGGGTCATCGAGCCGACCCGGTCCAGCACCCGCGCGTATGCCGCGGCAGCACTGGCGAGCGACACCTGCTGCTCGAGGATGAACAGGACGAGGCTGGGGAACCCGGCGGGGCGCAGCCACAGCGTCGGTGTGCCGTGTGCCTCCACGAGGGCGGCAAGGTGCTCGTCGGACTCGGTGAGCTCCTCGACGGTCCGCCGGAAGAGGATGTCGTCCACCGGGCGACGGTACCCGAGCGGCCGTCGTGGCGCTGGACGTCGCGCAGGGTCTCCCGGGCCCCGGTGTCCCTGACGCAGCGCTGGTCGCCGATGGTTCGGGAGGACCCTCAGGGCTGCTCGTCGGTGGCCAGCTCGGCCCCAGCCGCCACCAGCAGCTCACGCAGCACCGACCGGTGGCAGCGGGACTCGTCCTCGCAGTAGCAGCCGACCGACACCTCGGTGCGCCGGGACGTCGCCGCCAGCAGGTCGAGCACGTGCCGCGCACCGGGCTGGGCCATCTCGCGCCGGTAGGCCCGCACGAAGGCCGCCCACTCCCGGTCGGTGCCGGCGGTCAGCGCCCGGGTCACGAGCGCGGCGCTCGGCGCGAGCTCGGGCAGCCACACGTCGTACCAGTCCCGGCTGGCGAACTCCGCCCGCGGGACGCCGCGCGGGGGACGGCGGACCGTCCCGATGCGCAGGCCCTCACCCTCGTGCCTCGGCGACCCGAGGCGTACCACTCGCAGTGCCATCGCCCCACTGTGCCACCGCCCATCCGGCCCCCTTCCGCCGGAGGGGCGGCAGCTCAGCCGGCCCGGAGCCGGCGGCGCTCCTCGCGCAGCGACTGGACCTGCGCCCAGTACTCGCTGCGGTCCCGGTCCCCACGCACGTGAGGTACCTGCGGGGCCGGGACCACCCGCAGGTGGCGGGAACGCTGCTGTGCCATGTCCCGAACGGTAGGACCGACCACCGACAACGGGATGGCGACAACGGGATGCCGACGACGGATGCCGGCACGTCAGGCTGGGAGCCGGGCCTCGCCCAGGACGTGCGGGCTGGCCGGCATCGTGAGGCCGGTCTCGGGGAAGCGGAAGCGCCGGGCGCCGGTGACCTCGAAACCGGCCGCCCGGACCTCGGCCACCTGGTCGCGGGAGGTGTGGCAGCCGCCGACCAGCAGCGGCCACAGGGTGGCGTCGGCGAGCCGCTGCACCCGGCGCAGCCCCGGCTCCTCGGCGACGGTGTGCTCGAGGAACCGCACCGTCCCGCCGGGGCGCAGCACCCGTGCGACCTCGGCCACCGCAGCACTCGGGTCCGCGACCGAGCAGAGCACCAGGCAGACGACCGCTGCGTCCATGCTCGCGTCGGGCAGGGGGAGCGCCTCCGCCCGCCCCGGCACGACGGTCACCGGCCGCCCTGCCTCGGTGGCCGCCTGTGCCCGCCGCCTCCCGGCCTCGCGCAGCCGCGGCTCGGGCTCGACCCCGACCACCTCGGTGACCGCGGCGGGGTAGTGCGCGAAGTTGAGCCCGTTGCCGCACCCCACCTCGACCACCCGTCCGCGCAGCGGGGCGAGCAGCTCGCGGCGCAGGTCCGCCATCCCCGCCGGCTCGATCCGCTCGCTGGCGCGGGCGTAGAACCGGCTGAACAACGGACGGGACAGGTCTGGGGACAGGTCAGCGGTGCGGGCCATGGCTCACCCTCCCACGCTGGTCCCGCCGGCCGGGAACATCCGACGCCACCGCAAAGTTGAGTCAGGTGAGCGCAAGTTCGGACGCCCCGATTTGCCACGCGGCATACCGGCTCCTAACTTGAGTCACGACAACTCAACCCGAGCACCATCCACGAGCACCACAGGAGAAACCACCATGGCACGTGCGGTCGGCATCGACCTCGGTACCACCAACTCGGCTGTCGCCGTCCTCGAGGGCGGGGAGCCGACCATCATCGCCAACGCGGAGGGTGGTCGCACGACCCCGTCCGTCGTCGCCTTCTCCAAGGGTGGCGAGGTCCTCGTCGGCGAGATCGCCAAGCGCCAGGCCGTCACCAACGTCGACCGGACCATCCGGTCGGTCAAGCGCCACATCGGCACCGACTGGAAGTCGGCCGAGATCGACGGCAAGCGGTACACCGCGCAGGAGATCTCCGCGCGCATCCTGCAGAAGCTCAAGCGCGACGCCGAGGCCTACCTCGGCGAGGACGTGACCGACGCCGTCATCACCGTCCCCGCGTACTTCGACGACCACGAGCGCCAGGCCACCAAGGAGGCCGGTGAGATCGCGGGCCTCAACGTCCTGCGCATCATCAACGAGCCCACCGCCGCGGCCCTCGCGTACGGCCTCGACAAGGGCAAGGAGGACGAGCTCATCCTCGTCTTCGACCTCGGTGGCGGCACCTTCGACGTGTCCCTCCTCGAGGTCGGCAAGGACCCCGAGGACGGCTTCTCCACCATCCAAGTCCGCGCGACCTCCGGTGACAACCAGCTCGGTGGCGACGACTGGGACGAGCGCATCGTCCAGCACCTGCTCACCGTCGTGAAGAACACCTCGGGCGTCGACCTGGCCAAGGACAAGATCGCCATGCAGCGCCTGCGCGACGCGGCGGAGCAGGCCAAGAAGGAGCTCTCCTCCTCGACCTCGACCACGGTGTCGCTGCAGTACCTGTCGATGTCGGAGAACGGGCCGATCCACCTCGAGGAGACGATCACCCGCGCCCAGTTCGAGCAGATGACCAAGGACCTGCTCGACCGCACCCGCCAGCCGTTCGCCAACGTCATCAAGGACGCCGGCATCTCGGTGGGCGACATCGACCACGTGGTCCTCGTCGGCGGCTCGACCCGCATGCCGGCCGTCAGCACCCTCGTCAAGGAGCTCACCGGCGGCAAGGAGCCCAACAAGGGCGTCAACCCGGACGAGGTCGTCGCCGTCGGCGCGTCCCTGCAGGCCGGTGTCCTCAAGGGCGAGCGCAAGGACGTCCTGCTCATCGACGTCACGCCGCTGTCGCTCGGCATCGAGACCAAGGGTGGCCTGTTCACCAAGCTCATCGAGCGCAACACCGCGATCCCGACCAAGCGCTCCGAGGTGTTCTCGACCGCCGAGGACAACCAGCCCAGCGTGCTCATCCAGGTCTTCCAGGGCGAGCGCGAGATCGCGCAGCACAACAAGGCGCTCGGCACCTTCGAGCTGACCGGCATCGCGCCGGCCCCGCGCGGCGTGCCGCAGATCGAGGTCACCTTCGACATCGACGCCAACGGCATCGTCAACGTCTCCGCCAAGGACCGGGGCACCGGCCAGGAGCAGAAGATCACGATCTCCGGCGGCTCGGCCCTCCCCAAGGAGGACATCGAGCGCATGGTTCGCGAGGCCGAGGAGCACGCGGCCGAGGACAAGAAGCGGCGCGAGGAGACCGAGGCCCGCAACACCGCGGAGAACCTCGTCTACTCGACCGAGAAGTTCCTCACCGACAACGCCGACAAGCTCCAGGAGGACCAGCGCAAGCCGGTCGACGAGGCCCTCGCGGACCTCAAGGAGGCCCTCAAGCCCGAGTCCGGCGCGACCCCCGAGGACATCTCGGCCAAGAGCAGCAAGCTCTCCGAGGAGTCCCAGAAGATGGGCACCGCGATGTATGCCGCCGCCTCGGCCGCGGACGCGTCCGCCGGGTCCGAGGGTGCGGGCGCGGGTGAGGGTGGCGCCGCGGGCGGTGCCGGTGCCTCCGACGACGACGTCGTCGACGCCGAGGTCGTCGAGGACGACGAGGAGAAGAAGTGACCGACCAGAACCCGACGGCTGACCAGCCCGACGGAGCCGAGGCGATGGTGGGCTCGGAGGAGTTCGAGCC
>NZ_JBHUYG010000144.1:0-7718 GCF_042668795.1 Pedococcus sp. NPDC057267
CCAACTTTTTTTTTCCCCGGAGCCGGCCGGGCGGGGGGGTTTAAGCCCCAAGCACCCGGTGCGCGCGCCGGCGCCGGCGGCCGGGGGTGGGCCGCGGCCCCCCCGGTCCGCGGCACACCCCCTCGGTGCCCCCCGGCACCTGTCCTGCTCGGGCGCGTCAGTCGGTGACGCGCCCGTCCTCGACCAGCCGCGGGATGCGGTGGTTGCCGAGGAACACGCCCCGCGGGTCGACCGCGGTGCGGATGGCCTTGAGCTGCAGCCACGCCCGCTCGTCGTAGGCGCTGCGGGCGTCCACCGCCCCCTCGGCGAAGTTGAGGTAGCGGCGACCGCCGGCCCAGGGCTCGAGCGCCCCCACCAGGCGTGCCGCGTCCACCTCGCCCTGCACCGCCATCTCGGGCGTCGCGGCGATCGCGACACCGAAGGCGAGGAACTGCCCGTCGAGGCGCTTCAGGGCACCGCCCCGCTCGTCGTCGCGGCCCAGCGCCCCGCCGAGCTGGCGCAGCTCCGCCGCGAGCAGCGAGGACGTCGACCCGGGCCCGACCTCCGCCAGGAAGGCGTCGACCGCGGCGCCCGGCAACGAGCCGAGCATGGTCGAGTCGGAGACACCGGGGGTCGGGCCCTCGGGATCCATGTGCAACCGCACGAGCGCCCGGGCCGGCATGCGCCCGAAGGTGTCGATCTCGGGTCGCAGGTCCCGGAGGCCGGCGATGAGCTCGGCGCCCCGCTCGTCGCTGCCCAGGACGGCCCCGTTGACCATGACGATCGAACGGCCGCGGAGCATCTCCGGGATCTCGGGGATGGGCGGCAGGTTGAGCACCCGGAACGAGGTGGTGACCTCGTCGGGCGCCTCGGGCGCCCACTCCGCCCAGCGGCGCAGCACGCGCTCGGCCTGCTCTCGGTCCCAGATGAGCATGCCGGCATACGCCGACTCGATCGGGTAGAGCCGGAACTCCAGGGCCGTCACCACGCCGAAGCTGCCGCCACCGCCGCGCACGGCCCAGAACAGCTCGCAGTTGCGGTTGGCGTCCGCGCGGACCAGCTCGCCGTCGGCCGTGACGAGCTCGACGGCCGTGAGGCTGTTGGTGGCGAGGCCCAGCTGACGGGCGTACCAGCCGATGCCCCCGCCCAGGGAGTAGCCGGCGACACCCACGTCGGGGCTGCTGCCGTGCAGCGCCGCCAGCCCGGCGTCGGCGGCCGGCTCGGTGACGTGCTCCCACAGCGCCCCGCTCTCGACACGGGCGATGCGGCGGGTGCTGTCGATGCTCACGCGGGTCATGGCCGACGTGCGCAGCAGGACGACGTCGCCGAGCCCGTGTGCCGCGAGCGGCCCGGCGTTGTGGCCGGTGCCCTGCGGCGCGACCCGCAGCCCGGCGGCCGCGGCGGCGCGGACGACCCGCTGCACGGCGGCGACGTCGGTCGGGGTGGCGACGGCCGCCGGTCGCTGGTCGACGGCGACGTTCCACGGCATCCGCGCGGCGTCGTAGCCGGGGTCGCCGGGCAGCTGCACCTCCGCGTCGCGCAGGTCCCGGAGGGACTCGGCGCGCAGGTCCGAGGTGGTGAGCTCGATGGTCATGGGTGACTCCTTGTTCCGCTTTCTGGTCTGTGCGGAACACGGTGCGCCCATGCGCTTGGGCCGGACTTGGGACCGACTTGGGGTGGCGCCCCCGGACACGCCTCGAGCCCCCGGCGACGCAGGCGGGGGCTCGAGGGCTGCGGGGGCTCAGACCTTCATCGGCAGCGCGGTGATGCGCGGCGGCACGGGCGCCTGGACGCGCGAGCGCACGTCGGCGACGGCCTGCTGGAGCAGCCCGATGAGGTGGTCGGCCGGGGAGTCGATGCAGGCCACCGCGATGCCCTCCACGGCATACGCGACGATGTGTGGCGCCGTCTGGCGGCGGAAGACGCGCTCGCGGACCCGGGCGTCGCGCGCGTAGCGGACCGCCCAGGCGTGGGCCTCCGGCACGGCGGCGAAGGCGGCCTCGCAGCGGGCGTGGACGTCCGCGTGCTCCTCGGGCAGCGTGTCGAGCATCCGCTCGGCGGTCAGCAGCCCGACGGCGAGCACGTTCTGGCGGGTGGCCGAGACCAGCGGCAGGGCGGTTGCAGCGGCGTGGACGGCCAGCGAGACGTCGATGGCGAGGTCCTCGCCGACGAGCCCCACGACGTCCGGGACGAGCATGGCGATGCGCCGGCGCTCCTCGTCGGACAGGGCGTCGTTGACGAGCCGGGCCATCGAGGCGAGGAGCGGATGGGTGCAGCGCGGGTGGTCGCTCCACTTCTCACCGGCGAGGAACGAGGCCATCTCCATGAAGCAGGCGCCCTTGCGGGGGGTGCGGTGCTTGCCGGCGGACAGCACGGGGACGAGGTCGGGGGTGTTCGTGACAGGCGACATGCTGGCTCCCAGGAACCGGGTCGGCGGGCCCTCCCCGTGGTCCCTCGTCCACTATGCGCCGCGACCGGGTCGAGCGCTAGCCCGGTTCCGCGCCCGGGGCGGCCGCCACGGCCAGCGCCGTGCCACCGGAGGCAAACGGGGCCTGCCGAAGGCGTGGCGTCAGCCCGGTGGTGGAGACCGCCCGCCCGCCGCGGGCCGATGTGGACGCGCCACCGGCAACCCACCATGGGTGGTGCGGGGAAGCGGCCAGGGGACGGGTCGGGCGCCCGCCGCAGGGACAGCTCGTGAGAAGGGAAACCGGAGGCATGACCGTCATCGACCGCCTCTACACCAACGCCTGGTACGTCGCCCACGCCGCGCCCGAGAAGCGCGAACAGCTCGCCGCCGACGTGACCCGGACGTGGATGGCCGCGGAGGCGGCCGTCGAGGACGCCAACCGCGCCCGCACCGTGTCGGGCCTGTCGCCGGCCCGCTCCGCCGTCGCCCTGTCGCTCGGCAACTCCGCACAGGCCGAGTACCAGCGGGCCCGCGCCCGCGCCCTCGAGGCGGCCCGGTGCACGGACATCATCGCCGGGCACGCCTTCACGATCACGCGCACCGGCGAGCGCGGTGGTCCCGTGCTCATCGAGGTCGCCTCGTGCACGCTGCCGCGCACGGTGACCTTGAGCCAGAACCAGCGTGGGGGCGAGTGGACGGCCACGATGGTCGACCCCCAGTCCCGGCACGCCGAGCGCTTCACCGCCCTCCTCGGCACCGACCCGTGGGACGCCATGCACCGCGCGTGCGACTGGATCACCAGCGGCCAGCTCTGAGCCGACCTCCCCTCCCGGCCGGCTCGGGAAACCCCGCCAGACGCACCAGCGCGGGACCGCCCGGGGCCCGGCCTGTCGGGCAGGACGCTGACCGAGGCGGACCCGGACCACCTGCGCCGCTGCGTCGAGCTCGAGCTGGCCCGCCGGGCAGCCGCGCTGCTGGCCGGCCGCGCCGGGCGAGCCGCCGCCCTCGCGCGGCCCTCCTTGCTAGGCCTCGGGGACGTTGGCGCGCAGCTCCTCCAGCCACGCGCGACCCGTGACGTCCGACGGCATCCGCCAGTCGCCGCGCGGCGACAGCGACCCGCCGGCGACGACCTTGGGGCCGTTCGGGAGGGCCGATCGCTTGAACTGGTTGGCGAAGAACCGGGTGAGGAAGGCCTCCTCCCAGCGCCGGATCGTGGCCAGGTCGTATGCCGTGCGCCGGTCCTCGGGGAAGCCGACGGGCCACTCGCCCGCGTCGGCGTCGGCCCACGCGTGCAGCGCGAGGAACGCGATCTTGCTCGGGCGGTAGCCCCAGCGCAGCACGTGGTAGAGCGTGAAGTCGTTGAGTGCGTAGGGGCCGACGGCGTCCTCGGTGGACTGCATCGCCTCGCCCTCGGCGACCGGCACGAGCTCGGGGCTGATCTCCTGGTCGACGATCGTCATGAGGGTGTCGTTGACCTCGCGCTCGAACTGGCCGCTGGCGACGACCCACCGGATGAGGTGCTGGATGAGCGTCTTGGGGATCCCGGCGTTGACGCCGTAGTGCGACATCTGGTCGCCGACACCGTAGGTGCACCAGCCGAGGGCGAGCTCGGACAGGTCGCCGGTGCCGAGGACGATGCCGCCGCGCTGGTTCGCCGCGCGGAAGAGGTAGTCGGTGCGCAGCCCGGCCTGGACGTTCTCGAACGTGACGTCGTAGACCTCCTCGCCGTCTCCTGCCGGGTGGCCGAGTCCCTTGAGCATCTGGGTCGCGGCCGGGCGGATGTCCAGCTCCTCCCACGTGATGCCGAGGCTCTCCATCAGGTGGATCGCGTTCTCCTTGGTGCCCTTGCTCGTCGCGAAACCGGGCATCGTGAAGCCGAGGATGTCGGTGCGCGGCCGTCCGAGCCGGTCCATCGCCTTGGCGGCGACGATGAGCGCGTGGGTGGAGTCGAGGCCCCCGCTCACGCCGATGACGACCCTGGGCTGCCAGGTGTCCGAGCCGATCGAGCGCAGCCGCTGCTCGAGCCCGGAGACCTGGATGTTGTACGCCTCGTAGCAGTCCTGGGCGAGCCGCGCCTCGTCGTCGGGGACGAAGGGGAAGCGGTCGACCTTGCGCCGCAGGCCGATGTCGCCGCGGGGCGGGTCGAGGGTGAACTCGACGGCCCGGAACAGCTCGCCGTCCTCCTCGCCGATCCACTCGGTGCGCCGGTTGTCCTCGAACGTGCCCTGCCGGATCCGATCCTGACGGATGGCGTCGAGGTCGACGTCGACGACGGTGGCCTGCGCGGACTCGGGGAACCGCTCGGTCTGGCCGAGCAGCCGTCCCAGCTCGTAAGCCATCGTCATGCCGTCCCACGACAGGTCGGTGGTCGACTCGCCCCGGCTGGCCGCGGCATACAGGTAGGCGGCACTGCACCGCGCGCTGGCGGAGCGGGCGTGGAGGTGGCGGTCCTCGGCGCGGCCCACGGTGATGGGCGAGGCCGAGAGGTTGACCAGCACGGTGGCGCCGGCGAGGGCGGCCTTGGCGCTCGGCGGCACCGGCACCCACATGTCCTCGCAGACCTCAGCGTGCACGGCGAGGTCGGGCAGGTCGGCGGCGCGGAACACGAGGTCCACGCCGAAGGGGATGTCGCCGTCCTCGTCGGCCCCGGGCCAGTGCGGACGGGTGAGGACGGTCCCGCGGATGCCGGCGCCGGAGGCGAACTGGCGGGCCTCGTAGAACTCGCGGTAGGTGGGCAGGTGCGACTTGGGGGCGACGCCGAGGACGTAGCCGCCCTGGATCACGACGGCGCAGTTGTAGATCCGGCTGCCGCTGCGCAGCGGTGCACCGACGACCACGAGCGGCCGCAGCCCCCTGGTGGCGGCGGCGAGGTCGACGATCGCCCGGTCGACGGCGTCGAGCAGGACGTCCTGCATGAACAGGTCGTCGATCGAGTAGCCCGACAGGCTCAGCTCGGGGAAGAGGGTGACGGCGACACCGTCCTCGTGGTGCCGCCGCACCTGCTCCAGGATGGCCTCGGCATTGCGGGCCGGGTCGGCCGCGGAGACGGGCAGCGTGCACGCCGCGACCCGGGCGAAGCCGTGGCGGTAGGCCGAGCGGAAGTCCTGGCTGGCGGCTCCGGAGTCCATGCGCCGAGTCTGTCAGAGCGCACGAGGACGGGTCGCGGCGACGGAGAGGCGCGTCACAGCCGTGCTCAGCGCCCGGGTGCGGGAGAGGAGCGGCCGACTCGCATGTCGAGACAGGACGAGACGGCCGGGGAACATCGTCCGGCGGCTGGGACTTGGCACTGGTGAGGGCCGTCGCCCGGTGACCCACCGCGAGCGGCGCCCACAGTCCCCCACGAAGGAGTTGATGACGTGCAGCAGCGTGTGCTCGGCGACCTGAAGGTCAGCGCGATCGGGCTCGGCGGGATGCCGATGTCGATCGAGGGCCGACCCGACCGCGAGCGGTCCGTCGCCACCATCCACGCCGCCCTCGACGCCGGTGTCACCCTCATCGACACCGCGGACGCCTACCACCGCGACGCCGGCGAGGTCGGGCACAACGAGTCCCTCATCGCGCAGGCCCTGAAGTCCTGGGGCGGCGACACCTCGTCCGTGGTCGTGGCCACCAAGGGTGGCCACCTGCGCCCGGGTGACGGGTCGTGGACGGTGAACGGCGACCCGGCATACCTCAAGCAGGCGGCCCGCGACTCCGCCACGCGGCTCGGCGTCGAGGCCATCGGCCTCTACCAGTTCCACCGCCCGGACCCGAAGGTGCCGTATGCCGAGTCCGTCGGCGCGCTGGCGGAGCTGCTCGACGAGGGCGTCATCGCCCGCGCCGGCATCTCCAACGCCACCGTCGCGCAGATCGACGAGGCGAACGAGGTCCTCGGCGGCCGGCTCGTGTCGGTGCAGAACCAGTTCTCCCCGAAGTTCCTCTCCAGCCGCGACGAGCTCGACCACTGCGCCGAGCTCGGGATCGCGTTCCTGCCGTGGAGCCCTCTCGGCGGCATCTCCAACGCCTCCGAGCTGGGGTCGCGGCACGCCGCGTTCGCGGAGGTGGCGAAGGCGCACGACGTCAGCCCGCAGCAGGTGGCGCTGGCGTGGGAGCTGTCGCTCTCGGAGGTCGTCCTGCCGATCCCCGGTGCCTCCCGTCCGACGTCCATCCAGGACTCGGTGAAGGCGGCCGACCTCGTGCTGACCACCGACGAGCTCGAACGCCTCACCACCGCGGGCTGACCGCCCCGCTCGCGAGACCAACCCCTCCAGGCCGTCCGGCCGGGGCACCCGTCACGACGTGGCGGCGTGCCCCAGCCGGGCGGCCTGTCGGGTGAGGTGGTCGCGCTCGGCGGCGTTGGTCGCGGCGCGGGCTGCCGCGGCATACAGGGTGCGGGCCTGCTCGAGGTTCCCGGCGCGTTCGTGCAGGTGGGCGGCCACCGCGTCGTGCCGCGGCACCGAGGGTGGGACGGCGGCGAGCGCCCGCAGCCCGGCGAGCGGCCCGTCCGCCTCCCCGACCGCGACCGCGCGGTTGAGCGCAACGACGGGGCTGTCGGTGAGGGCCGCCAGCTCGTCGTACCACTCCAGCACCTGCGTCCAGTCCGTCTCCCCTGCGGTGGGGGCGTCGGCGTGCAGGGCCGCGATGGCCGCCTGGGCCTGGTACTCGCCGAGCCGGTCGCGGGCGAGCGCCGTCTGCAGGACGTGGATCCCTTCGGCGATGAGGGCGGTGTCCCAGCGCGAGCGGTCCTGCTCGGCGAGGGGGACGAGCTCGCCGTCCGCCGTGAACCGTGCCTCCCGGCGGGCGTGGTGCAGCAGCATGAGCGCGAGCAGCCCGGCGACCTCGGGCTCGTCGGAGAGGGTGGCCAGCTGCCGCGTGAGCCGGATGGCCTCGGCCGCCAGGTCGACCTCGCCGGAGTACCCCTCGTTGAAGACGAGGTAGAGCACGGTGAGCACCGAGCGGAGGTCACCGGGCGTGCGCAGCCGCTCGCCGTCGACGGTGCGCTTGGCACGGCTGATCCGCTGGGCCATCGTCGCCTCCGGCACGAGGTACGCCTCGGCCACCTGTCGTGTCGTGAGGCCGCCGACCGCGCGCAGGGTGAGGGCGACGGCCGAGGCGGGCGTCAGCGAGGGGTGGCAGCACAGGAAGTACAGCAGCAGCGTGTCGTCGGCCTGCTCGGTGGGCCCGGGGGCCGGCTCCTCCAGCTCGCGCTCCTCCCGGCGGCGCCGGGCGGCCTCCGAGCGCTGCAGGTCGACGAGCTTTCGCTGCGCCACGGTGACCAGCCACGCCCTGGGGTCGCGCGGCAGCCCGTCCGCCGGCCAGCGGCGGTACGCCTCGATCAAGGCCTCCTGGACGG
>NZ_JBHUYG010000145.1:0-7646 GCF_042668795.1 Pedococcus sp. NPDC057267
CGATGAAGGACCCCGACGAGAAGCGTGTCGGGGTCCTTCATCGTGTGGCGGAGGCGGAGGGATTTGAACCCTCGATGGGCGATTAACCCAAACCGCATTAGCAGTGCGGCGCCATAGACCGGACTAGGCGACGCCTCCACGCCCGGGTGCGCACACCCGAGCCCGCACAGGGTATCCGGCCCGCCTGCGGCGGGGCAAAGCGGCCCCGTGCGGACGTTACAGGACCCTCAGCTGCAGATGTCCTGGTTCGCGGTCCGCGCCTTGATCGTCTCCGTCGAGGTGGTCGGCGGCGTGGCCGTGATGGTCTGCGCGGGCAGCGGCTGCGTGCCCAGTCGGTTGGGGATCTCGACCGCCTTGGGGGACCCGACGCCCATGCTCAGCTCGAGCGTCGAGCCCAGCACGGGGTCGGCCCGGACCTGGGCCCCCGGGTAGACCGCCGCAAGCGTGCGGGCGGCCTCCTCCATCCCCGGCCCGTAGCGGACGACGACGCCGGAGGTCGGCCGTCCGGTGCCGGAGAGGTAGGTGTCGACGTGGAATCCCTGCACGGTCAGCTCGGCGGCCGCCTGCTTGGCCAGTCCGGGGACCCCGGAGTCGTTGGTCACGCGCACGTGGATGGTCCCGGGGCTGACCGTCAGCGGCGGCTGGGTCGTCGTCGGCGAGGCGGTCGCGGTCGCGCCCGACGGGCCCTGGGTGCCCGGAAGCGGCTTGTCCTCCCGCATGGCGGTCCACAGGGCCTCCGCGGCCGGGGTCCACTCGAGCCGGTTGGGGTCTGCGGGGTAGGGCCGGGTGGGGAGCTTGACGAAGCGGATCTGGTCGGTGCCGATCCTGGCCAGGCTCTGCGCGATGTCCTTCATCTGGCCGACGTCGAGACCGGTGTCGGTCGTCATCGACTGCGTCGCCGCGTCGAGGAACCGGAACAGCTTGTCCGGGCGCAGCAGGAGCGAGGACTTCGTGGCCTCCTGGACGACGGAGGACATGAATGCCTGCTGCCGGTCGATCCGGCCGAGGTCCGAGCCGTCGCCCAGGGTGTACCGGGTACGCACGTAGCCGAGCGCCTCGGTCCCGTTGAGGCGGCTGCGCCCAGCGGGCAGCTTGAGGTGGCTGTACGCGTCGTTGATGGGCACCGGCGTGCACACGGTGACACCGCCCAACGCGTCGACCATCTTCGAGAAGCCGTGGAAGTCGATGACGACGAAGTGGTCGATGTAGATGTCGGTGAGCCCCTCGAACGTGCGGATCGTGCACGCGGGGCCACCGAGGGTGAAGTTGGCGTTCCACTGCCGGATCGGTCCGTCCGCCACCTTGTCCTGCGGGTTGTTGCAGTCGCGGGGAGCCCTCGTCATCGAGTCCCGGGGGATGGACACCACGATCGCCGACTTGCGGTCGGCGGAGAGGTGCACGACGAGGTTGGTGTCGGACCGTGCACCGACGACGCTGCGGTCGCTGCCGTTGGGGTTCGCGTTGTCCCCTGCCCGGGTGTCCGACCCGATGACCATGATGTTGAGCGGCTTGAGGTTCGTCTGCGCGTCGGTGGTCGCCTGCTGCTTCGGCCGGGTGCCGAGCGCCTTGGTGATGTCGACGCGCTGGATGTTCCCGTTGAGCTTGACGTATGCCGCGATGCCGAGGACCAGGGCAGCGACCGTGAGGGCGGCCACCGCGAACAGGCCGCGGCGCAGCCACGGGTGCCGGTGGTCCTGGCGAATCCGCTCGGACCGGCGCGTGATGGTGGGGGTGTGCTCAGTGCCGCCCTCCGAGGCACCGGGGACTCCGTCGCCGGGCTGGTCGCCCGAGGCGGAGCCGTGGGTGGGCTCGCTCACATGCACCTCTCTGGTCCGGACACGCCACCTCCGGGGGTGGCTGAGGCGACCGATCGCCTCCGGGATTCTAAGGGCGCAACCTGAGAACGTCGGGATGCTCCCATCCCCGTGACGCCGCAGGGGACGGGACGGTTGGCTCGCGGACCCGTGGGTTCAGCTGCTCCGGGACCCGTGGGGTTTGATGGGCGCATGGACAGACGAGGCGTGGTCGGGGCGGTGGCGGCCGTGGCCGTGGTTGCGGCCGGTGGGGCCGGGTTCTGGTGGTGGCGGCACGACCAGGCCGGGCAGCAGGCAGACCGCGGCGCCCGCGCCGAGGTCGCGGCATACGCGTCGGGGTGGTCCCAGCGCTCGTTCGCCAAGGCCGGCACCGTCTTCACCTCGCCCGCGGCGACGGTGCAGGCGGACTTCACCCGTGCGACGTCCGGGCTCGGCTCGGGCCCGGTCACGGTCGTCCCCGACGCGGTTCGGCGCGCGGGTGACCGGGCCACCGCGACCCTGCGCGTCACCTGGACGTTGCCCGGCGGCGTGCCGTGGAGCTACGACGCCCCGGTGACCGTGGTGAGGCAGCGCGGCGGGTCCTGGGCGGTCAGCCTGCCTGCCGACGCCTCGCCGTGGCACCCAAGGCTGAAGAAGGCCGACCGGCTCGTGGCCTCGCGGACCTGGGGCACCCGCGGCGACCTGCTCGACCGGTCGGGCACCGCACTCATGCCGTTGGGCAAGGTCTACCCGGTGCAGCTCGACCCGAGCCGCGCGACCCCCGAGACGGCGCGGCAGCTGGAGGCGATCGTCGGCGAGCCGTCCGGGAGCCTCGTGGCCAAGCTGGCCGCGGCCCAGAAGGCCGGATCGAAGTCGCCCATCCCGGTGATCACGTACCGGCAGTCGGACTTCGACTCCCGCCGCGACCGGCTCGACACGCTCAAGGGCGTCATCTATCCCGCCCGGCAGCAACCGCTGGCGCCCACGCGCACCTTCGGCCAGCCGCTGCTCGGCTCGTTCGGGCCGGTGAGCGCCGAGCAGGTCGCCTCGGGCAAGGGTCGCTACACGGCCGGCGACTACGCAGGCACGAGCGGGCTGCAGGGTCAGTACGACGCCACGCTCGGCGGCACCCCCGGCATCACGGTCACGGCCTCCAGTGCCCCGGGCACCCCGCTGTTCCAGAAGGCCGCCGTCGACGGCAAGGACGTCAAGACGACGCTCGACCCCAAGGTGCAGCAGGCCGCGGAGAAGGCGCTCACCGGCACCGGCAACGTCCCGTCCGCGCTCGTGGCGGTCGACGTGAGGACGGGCGACGTCCTCGCATCCGCGAACTCCCCCGAGCTCGGCCTCGACCGGGCCATCACCGGCCGGTACCCGCCGGGGTCGTCGTTGAAGGTCGCGACCTCGTACGCGCTGCTCACCGGCGGCAAGGTCACGCCGACCACGCCCGTCACCTGCCCCAAGACCTTCGTCGTCGACGGCCGGTCGTACAAGAACTTCGAGGGCGAGGAGCTCGGGACGCCCGACTTCGCCGACGACTTCGCGCACTCGTGCAACACCGCCTTCGTCCAGCTGTCGACGAAGCTCGGCGACGGCGACCTCGCAGCGGCCGGCAAGGCGCTCGGCATCGGCGCCGGCTGGGCCAAGCTGCTCGGGGTGGACGGCGCGTTCGAGGGCAGCATCCCGACCAACAACGGCAAGACCGACAAGGCCGCCGCGTCCATCGGCCAGGGCCGCAACCTCGTCTCCCCGCTCGCCCTGGCGGTCATGGCGGGCAGCGTCGCCAGGGGCGCCTACGTGCCACCCGCCCTGGTCACCGACCCGGCGCCGCAGGGCGCCGACCGCTCGCCACAGCAGCTCGACGCGGGCGTCGTCGACCAGCTGCGCGGCCTCATGGGACGCGTGGTCACCGACGGCACGGCGACCGTGCTGCGCGGCACCCCCGGCGGCACCGTGAGCGGCAAGACCGGCACGGCCGAGTTCGGCACCGGCAACCCGCCGAAGACGCACGCGTGGTTCATCGGCTACCAGGGCGACCTGGCGTTCGCGGTCCTGGTAGAGGAGGGACGCAGCGGCGGCGAGGTCGCCGCGCCGATCGCCAAGGCCTTCCTCACGACCCTGGCCGGAGGCTGACGCCGACGACGCCGCGGCTCCCGGACACGCGACGAGGCCCCCCACCGTGGTGGAGGGCCTCGTCGTGAAGACTGTGGTTGGGCAGTCCTCGATCAGATCGGGCGAACGGCGTCAGCCTGCGGGCCCTTGGGGCCCTGGGTGACCTCGAACTCCACGCGCTGAGCCTCGTCCAGCGAGCGGTAGCCCGAGGAGTCGATGGCCGAGTAGTGGACGAACACGTCGGGGCCGCCGCCGTCCTGGGCGATGAAGCCGAAGCCCTTCTCAGCGTTGAACCACTTAACGGTTCCCTGTGCCATGGGGTTAACTCTTTCCTTTGTAGCCATTGGGAACCCGCACCTTGCGGGGCCCCAGGCTGCCGTACACAACCCCACCCGACGAGATCATGCTCGTCCACAGAAGCGAAAGGCCCGCGCGCTGGTGCTGGCGGGCACTTCGTCGACCTGCGAGGAACTGCTTGGTGCAACCGCGAGAGACGCTAGCACGCGAGGCCGGTGAGGTGGAGATGCGGAGGCCAAATTTCCGTCAACCGCTAGAGCCCTCGGCACCGGGTCCGGAACGGCACCAGGTACACCCAAACCGAGCCGCTCGAAGGCCTCCCCAACAGACACGTCAGCCGTTCGGATCGATCCCGCTCAGCTCCCTCACCTGCATCTTTACCGTCCCATGACCCGGTGCGACAGTTCCGGCCACCATTTCTTCCGGTTGCACAGGGGACGTCATGCACCTACGCCTTGCCTCTCGAGGAGTCGCCGCGCTCGCGGTCGCCCTCCTCACGACGTATGCCGCGGGGGCGGCTTACGCCGACTCCATATCGGCGGTGGACGGCGACACCGCCGCCATGTCCACCACCGACATCGTCGTGTCCGGCTGCACCCTGCCGGTCCAGCGTGACGGCCTCGTCACGGTCAAGCGCACCGGCAACATCCACCTGACGCCGGGCACGACGTTCAGCCTCGACTGGTCCAGCACCGACACCAACGTCACCGTCGAGCCCACCGACACCACGCAGAAGGTGCCGGCGGACTTCGACCAGAACGGGCACGACTCCTTCCAGGTCGGGATCCGCACGACCATCAAGGCCAGCGCGGCCAGCACCGGGCAGTCCACCGTCTCGGTCAGGGTGACGCAGCCCGGCTACACCACGATGACCGCCGCGTCCTACGCGGTGACGTGGAGCTGCACCACCAACACCGCGCCGGTGGTCACCATCGGCGGGGTCACCAACGGTGGGTCGTACGAGTACGGCAGCGTCCCGGCGGCGACCTGCTCGTGGACCGACGACCACGACGGCTCGGGGACCGTGCTGCCGACCGTCAGTGGCCCGAGCGGCAAGCTCGGGACGCAGACGGTGAGCTGCAGCAAGACCGACTCGGCGGGCCTGGTCGGCACGGCCACCGCGAGCTACTCGATCGTCGACACGACGGGTCCCGTCCTGGGCACCGTCGCCGACGTCTCCGCCTCGGCCGTCGACGCCAGCGGCGCGCCCGTGACCTACTCGACGCCGTCCGCGACCGACGCGGTCGACGGGGACCGCCCGGTGACCTGCACGCCGGCGTCGGGTTCGACCTTCCCGCTGGGCAGCACCACCGTGACCTGCGTGGCCACCGACGTCACAGGCAACAGGGGCACGACCAGCTTCGCGGTCAAGGTCGCCGACACGACGGCCCCGGTCGTCACGGTGCCCGCGGACGACACCGTGGCGGCAACGAGCCCTGCCGGGGCCACATACTCGTACGCCGCCACCGCCAAGGACAACGTGGACGGCGACCTGACGCCCACGTGCAGCCTGGCCTCGGGCAGCACCTTCGCATTCGGTGTCACCAAGGTCATCTGCACCGCGACGGACAAGGCCGGCAACACCGGTAGCGCCTCGTTCGTCGTCACCGTCCAGGACGAGACCGCCCCGGTCGTGACGGTGCACGAACCGAAGCCCGTCGAGGCCACCGGCCCGGATGGTGCGGTCGTGAACTGGGACGCGGCGACGGCGACCGACGACGTGGATGGCACCCGTCCCGTGACCTGCGACCACGTCAGCGGCGCCACGTACCCGGTAGGCACCACCACCGTGACCTGCTCGGCCGCCGACACGCACGGCAACACGGGGACCTCGACGTTCGCCGTCGTCGTCGTCGACACGACGCCGCCGGTGCTCCACCTGCCCAAGGACCTCACCCCGGAGGCGACGAGTCCCAGCGGTGCCGTCGTCGACTGGACGGCCACGGCCACGGACCTGGTCGACGGTGCCGTCGACGTCAGCTGCGACCACGCCTCGGGCAGCCAGTTCGCGCTGGACACCCCGACCACGGTGACCTGCTCGGCGACTGACGCACACGGCAACGAGGCCACGGGGTCCTTCGCCGTGACCGTCAAGGACACCACTGCCCCCACGCTGCCGTCCTTCCAGGACGTCACTGCGGAGGCGACGGGCGCCAAGGGTGCCGCCGTCGAGTACTCGGTCCAGCCGGCCAAGGACCTGGTCGACGGGGACGTGCTGCTCAGCTGCACGCCTGCCAGCGGCGCGACCTTCGCTCTGGGGAAGAGTGCGGTCACCTGCTCCGCGAGCGACAAACACGGCAACACCGACAGCGGCGGCTTCGTCGTGACGGTGCAGGACACCACCCCGCCGGTCTTCGACCCCATCGTGGTGGACACCGTCGAGGCAACAGGTCCCTCGGGCGCTGCGGTGAGCTTCGAGCCGCACGCCACGGACCTCGTCGACGCCACGCCGGCCATCGCCTGCGACCACGTTTCCGGCTCGACGTTCCCGCTCGGGCCCACGCAGGTCACCTGCACGGCGACCGACTTCTCGGGCAACCACGTGGACCAGACCTTCACGGTCAACGTCGCCGACACCACCGCCCCGGTGGTCGGCACGGTGGCGAGCCAGACGATCGAGGCCACCTCGGCGGCGGGCGCTGCCTACACGTGGGTCATGCCGACCGCCAAGGACCTCGTCGACGGCGACCGCCCGGTGACCTGCGACAAGGAGCAGGGCGCCACCTTCCCGCTCGGGGAGACGACGGTGACCTGCTCGGCGAGCGACCTGAGCAAGAACGTCGGGTCCTCCTCGTTCACCGTGACGGTCCAGGACACCACAGCTCCGGCGTTCGGCGCCCCGGTCAACGTGACCGCGACGGCGACGTCCGCGGCAGGCGCGGCGGTGACGTACGCCAGCCCGGTGGCCACCGACCTGGTCGACGGCCTGACCGCGGTGACCTGTGACCGGGCCAGCGGCAGCACCTTCCCGCTGGGCACCACCACCGTCCACTGCTCGTCGACCGATGCCCACGGCAACACGGCGATGACCTCCTTCACCGTGACCGTGACCGTCGCGTGGAGCGGGTTCCTCGCACCGGTCGTCGACAAGGGCGTCTACAAGCAGGGCAGCACGATCCCGGTCAAGTTCGCCCTCACCGGCGCCTCGGCCGGCGTGACGAACCTGCAGGCCACCCTCTGGCTGCGCAAGCTGCCGGCGGCGGGCACGACCGGCCAGGACCCCGTGGCGGTGTCGACCTCGGCCGCCACCACCGGGAACCTCTTCCGGTACACGGACGGGCAGTACCTGTTCAACCTCAACACCAAGCCGCTCGCGGTCGGCAGCTACGAGCTGCGCGTCGACCTCGGTGACGGCGTCGCCCACACCGTGACGATCAGCTTGCGCTGACCCCCTCGGTGGGCGCGGCCCGGGACCTCTGGTCCCGGGGCGCCATGCGGTTATTT
>NZ_JBHUYG010000146.1:0-7558 GCF_042668795.1 Pedococcus sp. NPDC057267
GCGCGGGGCCACATCGCGGGGTCCCACGCTGCGGGCGGCGCTGGCGCGGCGGAGCCGCGCCTTGAACCAGTAAAGAAACTCCTCACCGAAGCACCGGAGCTCGGTCGGGCACACGTCCGGATCTGCCGAATTGAGTGCGTATCAGGCGCGACGAACCGAAATCTGGCGGGGCCACCAGCGCGGCCCTATCTGCTGGTCTCTGAGCCTCCGTCGGGCTCCGTCGAGGAACGTTGGAAACGAACGTGGCCGATTGTGCCGATCAGGATGACGATTGCTCCATCGACCAGCAGCACCCAGAGCGGAACAGGGTTGCCCGTGCTGCCTGACGTGTCGCCGGCCCATATCTGAAGGGCCACCAGGGGGAGACTCAGCCAAATAGGCGACAGCTCAGCCCGTCGCTTGGCCGTTCTCAACGGAAACAGGAAAAGAATGATGCCGATGGCGACCAAGCCCCATCCGAGGATCACACCAATCACGCCGGTCATGATACGAAGCGCGCTTCGACGGCGCGTCCGCATTTGCCGCGGATAGCGTGGTCCTGCCGATGGCGGAGCGTTGATCGTGCTCGCCCTTTCATCGCACGCGTTCGTCCGAGCGTGTCAGCGTGCGCTGGTCTGAACGCTGTGCCGCCCGCGCTGGCGCTGCCCGACTTCGGGCGAGCGAGACTGACCGCATCGCGATCGACTATGTCGACGCGGCGGGCTCCGGACGACTACGCGACTGCGAGGTCAGCCGGCAGAGGCCAGTCTGCGAGGTGAGCGAGCCAAGCAAGCTCCAGCCAGGTGCCGGTGAGTTCGAGCGCGTTGTCGTCGAACAACACCTTGGCCCGCCACTGCGCCGACGGGTAGTGCCGCCCCCGCTTGGGCCGCAGGGGAATGAGCTTCACGAGCTTGAACCGGGGCAGCGGCAACGCGACCTCTGAATGGTCTAGGCCCATGGGATTGATCCATGCGCCGTCCGTGCGCAGGTCAACGAGCTCCTTTGGTCGCAGCCGGGACATGAAGGGTGCGGTCCCCTCGAGCTCGATAGATCCCAGTCCCCGCGTTTCCGGCGGCACGGGCATCCGCTGGTCTCGGAGCCGCCAACTGCCCATGTCGTTCATGCCGGAGTCCTGAAGAACGAGAACGACCGCGAAGTTCAGGATCAGTCCGAGGTATGAACCAATCCGTTGATAGAGCGGAACGCGTTCGACGGGCCAACTCACGACGTCGGCGACGCGAGGTTGGGCGCTAGTCGACGACATAGGGCGCACCCTATCTCGAAGGAAATAGTCCACGATGCTCGCTCATGCCGCGATGGGCGGGGTGGTTGCGATAGGCAGGATTCACGAAGTTGCTGAATCACTGGCCCCCGCTTGGCCATCGAGCGTCTGTGGTTCGCGGGTCTGAAGGTAGAGAGTGGCGTCGTACCCGAGGTTTCGATGGTCTCGCATCGGGACTAAGAGTCGAAGCGCATGGCTCGAGACCCAAGCGATGTTCTTGGTGAATCTCTTCAGATCGCTCGGCTGGTACCGCAGGGTCGTGGGGTCGCACGGCAGCAGCGCGATGAACCGCCTGCCCGAAGGTTCCACCGCCAATAGGTGCATGAACAGGGAGCCTTCCGCATCGACATCCACGCGAAGGCACGTGATCCGCCCCCGGCTGGTGACGACCTCCCCGAACCATGTGATGGAGGGACGGGGCGCACATATGTATGCCCGGAGGCTGCGTCGTTGGTCCGTCGTTAGTCCTGCATAGGAATCAATCACCTCGACGACCACTGCGGCAGCATGTCGCCAGCGAGCCTCGCCATCGAGGTCCGTGAAACCACTGCCGATGGCATAGAGGGCAATCCAGTCGCGAGGGCCGATGGGGTGGGCGGCAAGGTCACGTTGGGGCTCGAAGACGAAGACTGCCCGGGGGGCGTCCTGCAGCACGATGCGTAACCCGGCTCTCGACCCAGACACCTCGTGGGTGCTCAGCCACATGCCCGCGGCCAAGGTGATCGCACGGAACGTCCCCTCTGACGCCTGCGAAATGGCGTGGTCCCCACGCCCGTGGTCCACCCAGATATCGACCTCACGTAGCCGAGCCACTCGCGAATCTCCCTCCGACCGTGCGTGCAGAGTATGTCCCGAGGGACGTCCGCTCATGCCGCGATCAGCGCGGTCTTGCCGATGAGCTGTCGCGGCGCTCAGGGCTTGCCGATCACCGGGAAAGCCTCCTCGATGTCGTCCAAGCTGGTGATCCAACTCCCGAGATAGGTCTGATCCACCTCTGCCATCTCAAACGTCAGGACGTTGCCGTCGCCCACCCGGTCTCTGAGTTCACCCGTGACCTGGATCCGACCTCGAGATTCAGCCTTCACCGTGAGAGTGATCCAGTGCTCCATGCTGTCTAGAACGGCCGCACCAAAGAGGTTCTGGTTGACCGACTTCAGTTCCTTGTTGAAGCGGTGGACCTCGTCCGTTCGGAGCGAGGCCCGAACGTGACCAGTGAAGCCACCGATGGCGACGGAGATGGTGGAGATGACCCAGTTCCTATCCCAGTAGTTCTCCGCGTCGGGATGCTCTCGACCCAGCACCGTGATGGACAAGTGCTCGCCATCAGTCGAACCCATGCGGAACTCGGCGGTCATGCTCGAACTCTGTCAGGTCGCTCATCCGGCTCGCATGCCATTACTGGATACCCGCTATTGCCGCGATCCGCGCGGTCAGGCCGATGAGCGGACATCGGATGCAAGGATGGCCCTGTAACGGACCGCAGCTCAGCTGACGTGCTCAGGGCGGTGTCAGACCCCGCCTGGCCCCAGATCCAGGTACTGATCGAAGGAGCCCCGAGCCCCGTCCGGGTCCTACCCAGCGACAGGTCGCGCCGCGATGTTGCTCTCGAGGCGCTCCAGGTCTCAACAGGCAGTTTCCTTGGCGCCTCGTCGGGGAATGCGGCGCGCTGCTGGTCGACCACGGCTGGCTGCGCATCCTCGGCGCGGGTGCCAACGGGCTGCCGGGTGTTCACGAGGCCAATGCGCTCGCTGGGGGTGCGCCGCCGCTGCTCGATGTCGCGTGGGACGCGCTCGGAGGTCGGTTCGCGGTCAACGGTGGCGGACTCGACGCCCCACCGGGCGAGGTCTGCTACTGGGGACCGGACACCCTCGCTTGGGCACCGATCGGGGGCGGGCACAGTGCGTTCATCACTTGGGCGCTCTCAGACGCCGTGGCTGACTTCTACTCATCACTGCGATGGGCGGGTTGGGAGGGCGAGATCGACGCGCTTGCCCCTGACCAAGGGCTTTCGCTTTGGCCGCCGCCTTTCACGGTCGAGGGTCGCGACCCGGCTGACGTCAGTCATCGAGCCGTGCCGATCACCGAACTCCACGGGGTCTACGCCGATTTGGCACAGCAGTTGAGCGAGACGCCACCCGACGGCTCGGCGTTCCGAGTCGAGGTCACGGAGTAGCCCTTAGCGATCGCTCGCTCATGCCGCAAATAAATCGTGCGAACCGATTGCGATTCGGCACTCTTGTCCGCGTGGACGGGCTCACGCGTGCGAAGCGGGATCTTGAGGACGGAAACGTGAGGAAGGCTCGCGACCGTCTCAAGGGCCTGGTCGTGACGCACCCGCACGACATTGAGGTACGCGGCCTCTTGGCCGAGGCGTACCGACAGGACCGGCAATGGGCTGAGGCCGGCAGGTGGGGGTATCTCGTGGGCCCGGCTGCGACGGAGGAGGAGCGGTCGGCCTTCGAGAAGCACTGTGCGTTCGGGTGGTACACGCGCATTACCAAGTCCCGTCTTCGCCGGTTGCTCCGCGTGGACGACCTGACGCTCATCGCGGATGAAGCGGGGCTGGAACTCCTAGCGGAGCTGCCACACAAGCGGAATCCTGACCGCTCCGACGGCCCTTTCACCGCGATCGGTCGGAGGCTCGCGATCGTCAGGTCGAAGTTGGCGCATCGCTGAACACAGCACCTCCCCGGCCCTTGGGTCGCACATCGCTGATGGTGCGGCACATACGTGACGCCGCCGGGTAAAGGTCTGGTCAAAGATCGACCGCCGAGGTGACAAAAAGTGGACTGAGCCCGATTGGGGGTGGACGGTGATGGTGTCGCCTCGCAAGGGGCGTCCGGATCATGAGGATCCGAATCATGTTGCGTCACAATGCTTTACGGTTACCGCGGTTAGTACGGTTGTTGCGACTGGTGCTGGTTGTTGGTGGTTGGTTGTGGCGCTTACCGGCCCACCTGCCGAGTCCGCCTGAACGTGCTCGCTGGCGGTGGCCAACCGTTTCACCTCAGTGCCGGTGCGGCTGCCGACCTCGCACCGCCCGGCTTCCTCCAACACACAGTGGGGCCGCCCTTGGACTGGGTGTGCCGTGCCGCGAGGTCAGCACAGTGGCGGCACGGCACACCCTCAAGGGAGGGGGTGGCCACCATGTCCCTGGACACAGTCAACGCGTTGTGGGCGGCGCTGCCCCGCCCACACTTCAGTGCCGAGAACGAGCTGTACCTGCCCGGGTACGAGCAGCATCAGACGAAGGCGATCCTGGCCCGAATGCTGTCGGAGGACCTGGACGCGTGGTCGGTGGCCGCCTCCCGGGTGGGGTATTGCTCGAACCCGGTCCACCTGGTCGGGTGCTCGACCACCATCGACACCACTACCGGCGAGGTGCTGGCGTCGTACTCCTCGGCGGATGAGCCGTTGGGGTCGACGGTGGTGCGGTGCGGTAACCGGCGCGAGTCTGCGTGCCCGTCCTGCTCGCGCCTGTACGCGGCGGACATGTTCCAGCTCATCCGGGCCGGCGTGCGGGGCGGCAAGACCGTCCCCGAGCAGGTGGCGGACAACCCGCTGGTGTTCGCCACCCTCACCGCACCGTCCATGGGTGCGGTGCACGGCACGAGGGACAACAACCGCCGCTGTCGGCCGCATGCCGCTGGCCGGCACCGGTGCGAGCACGGCCGTCCGACCACGTGCATGGCCGTCCACGCCGACGACGAGCAGCTCGGTCAGCCGCTGTGCCGCGACTGCTACGACTACGCCTCGCACGTGGTGTGGCAATGGTGGGCTCCGGAGCTGTGGCGCCGGTTCACCATCACCCTGCGCCGCACCCTCGCCCACCACCTCGGCATCCCTGCAACCAAACTGCACGAGGCGGTCACGGTGCAGTACGCCAAGGTCGCCGAGTACCAGCGCCGCGGCCTCGTGCACTTCCACGCCCTGATCCGCCTCGACGGACCCCGCGACGTCGAGGGTGGCTTCGCGCCCGCGCCCCGGCAGATCACTCCCACCATCCTCGCCCGTCTCGTCCGTGAGGCCGTGGCCGCCGTAAGGTTCACCGCACCACCCGTCCACGACCACGACAAGCCCCGGGTGCTTGCCTTCGGGCGGCAAGTCGACGCCCGCCCCGTCACCACCGCGCGGCGCACCGACGACCCCGGGACCGCCCTATCGCCGGAGCAGGTGTCCGGGTACCTGGCCAAGTACGCCACGAAGGCCGCCGCCGACACCACCGACCACACCAACGCCCACCTGCGCCGCATCCAACACACCGCCGACACCCTCGGCCGCCGGGTCGAGGACGACTGGGTCGCCACCGGCCGCCAAGGACCCCTCGCCGACCTCCCCTACGGGCTGCTCGGCAAGTGGGCGCACGAGCTGGGGTTCCGCGGCCACTTCGCCACCAAGTCCCGCCGCTACTCCATCACCCTCGGCCAACTCCGCCGCGCGAGACGCCGCGCCCAACAACTCGTCGCCGACGCAGGCCGCCGCGGCGACACCATCGACCTCGCCGCGATGGAGGCCCAGCTGCTGGCTGTGGACGACGACCACACCACCACCCTGGTCATCGGATCGTGGACCTACACCCACACCGGCTGGGACACCCCCGGCGACGCCGCCCTCGCCAAAGCCGCCGCAGCAGCCGCCCGCGAACACGACCAGGAGCGCGCGGCAGCCAGACGACTGAACTCGAGGAAGGACGTTGGAGATGTGTCACAGGCTTGACCCGCTGTGGACGGTGAAGGACGTCGCGGCCTACCTGTCGGTGCCCGTGCAGACGATCTACGACTGGCGTTGGAAGCACGAAGGTCCGCCGGCCTATCGAATCGGTCGGCACCTGCGGTTCCGCGAGAGCGACGTGTTCGCGTGGCTCGACAGCAAGACGGCGGCCTGAGCCATGGTGCGCAGGGCTCTGGAACCGGGCGAGTGGGGGTCGGTCTCGACCGTGCGAGTCGAGGCCGACGGCGCAGTGCGCTTCCGGAGCCGGGTGCGGTACCGCGGGACGGACGGCCGCCTCCGGCAGGTCGAACGCTGGGGTCCCTCCAGCGCCGCGGCCCAGCGGGCCATGTCCGAGGCGCTGGACCAGCTGACGGCCACGGCGACCTCCACCCTCACGGGCCGGGACACCCTCGACGAGGCGATCCGCCAGTGGATGGCCGACCTCGAGCAGCTGGAGCGGCTGGGGCAGCGGTCACCCGGGACGCTCCAGACCTACCGTCGCCAGTGGGAGGGGCACGTCTCCCCCGGGCTGGGTGCGCTGCGGCTGACGCAGGTGACCACCCCGGTCGTCGACCGATTCCTGGTCGACCTGCAGGAGCGGGTGGGTGCGGCGACGGCTCGCACAGCACGAGCCGTGATCTCAGGGGCAATGGGTCGAGCCGTGCGCGAGGGTGCGATCCGTTTCAATCCGACGCGGGAGGTGCGCCGGCTGAAGTCGACGCCTCGACGCCGTCCTCGCGCATTGACGGAGGAGGAGCGGGCGGCATGGTTCCTGGCGATCGCCCGGGACCCGAAGGCAGCGGGCCGCGACCTGCCGGACCTCTGCGCGTTCATGCTCGCGACGGGCCTGCGCATCGGGGAGGTGCTGGCCGTCGTGTGGTCAGAGGTCAACCTGCTCCACGGGACTGTCGAGGTCACCTCCACCCTGCTCCGCGTGACCGGCCGGGGGTTGATCCGCAAGCCTACAAAGACAGACGCCGGCCAGCGGGTCCTCGTCCTGCCGACGTGGTGCGTGGCGATGCTGCGTCGTCGGGCAGCGATCGGGGTGGGCCCGGAGGAGCCGGTCTTCGGCACGATCGACGGCGGTTTCCGCGAGCCCCGGACCGTGAGCCGCTGGCTCTTTCAGGTCCGCGAGGCTAACGGGATGGAGTGGGTCACCACGCACACCTGGCGGAAGACCACGGCCAGCGTGCTCGACGGCTCGGGCATCACCGCCCGGATGATCGCCGACCAGCTGGGCCACTCACGGGTCTCGATGACCCAGGACGTCTACCTCGGACGAGGCGCGGTCGATCCCCGCGTCGTCGCGGCGCTCGAGGCGGCCGACCCCCACCGCGGACCCCAAAGCGTGGGGCAAAATGATGGATCTGCGGCCTCAGGTGAGGGGGCCTGAAGTGTTTGTGCTGGTCAGAGAGCCGGCGATGGGACTCGAACCCACAACCCCCTGTTTACAAGACAGGTGCGCTACCGATTGCGCCACACCGGCGTGCCCGCGAGGCGGACGGCGACGATCGTACCGGCGGCACGGCATACCCCTCGCACGCGCCAGCGGGCCCGCGCACGAGGCGCGGGCCCGCAGGTGGGCAC
>NZ_JBHUYG010000147.1:0-7223 GCF_042668795.1 Pedococcus sp. NPDC057267
CCCCACCCGCGACCCGGGTGGGGGCCGTCGGCGTCCAGGGGGCTCCGCCGCTGCCGACGACCCCGGCCGGCGACGCGAAGGGCACCGGTGGTGGCTACGCTCGCCGGGTGACCGATCCGGCCCTGCCCACCCCTCCCGCCCTCGACTCGGCCCCCGTGCTCGCGCACTACGTGCGGGGCGGCTTCGTCGAGTCCGCCCACCGCGCGTCCGTCGTCGCCACGGCGGCCGACGGCAGCCACCTGCTGGCCCTCGGGGCGGTGGACGACCCCGTGTTCCCGCGCTCGTCGAACAAGCCGCTGCAGACCCTCGCCATGGTGCGCGCCGGCCTGCGGCTCGCACCCCAGCACCTGGCCCTGGCCTCGGCCAGCCACTCCGGCGAGGACTTCCACCTCGAGGGCGTCCGCGAGGTCCTGGCCTCGGTGAGCCTCACCGAGGGCGCGCTGCAGAACACGCCGGACTACCCGCTGGACGAGGCCGCCCGCAACGCCGTCATCCGCAACGGTGGGGGCAAGCTGCCGATCACCCAGAACTGCTCGGGCAAGCACGCGGCGATGCTGGCCACCTGCGTCGTCAACGGCTGGGACACCGCGACCTACCGCGACCCGGGCCACCCCCTCCAGCAGGCGATCGCCGAGACCCTGGCCGAGCTGACCGGTGACGAGATCACCGCCACGGCCGTGGACGGCTGCGGCGCCCCCGTCATGGCAGTCACCCTCGCCGGCCTGGCCCGCGCGTTCGGGCGCCTGGCGTCGGCGGAGCCCGGCACCCCCGAGGCCATGGTCGCCGACGGCATCCGGGCTTTCCCGGCATATCTCGGCGGCACCGGTCGCGACGTCACGGCCCTCGTCGAGGGCACCCCGGGGCTCATCGCCAAGGACGGCGCCGAGGCGGTGTACGCCGTCGGGCTCGCGGACGGGCGCGGCATCGCGCTCAAGGTCGCCGACGGCGGCAGTCGCGCCAAGCCCGTCATCCTCGCCGCGGTCATGCGCCGGCTCGGGATCGAGTCCGCCGCGCTCGCCCAGCTCGAGGACGCCCCCGTCCTCGGTCACGGCGAGCCCGTCGGGGCAGTCGTCGCGGTCGGCATCTGACCCGTGCGTGCCGTGCTGCAGCGCGCGACCCGGGCGCGGGTGGTCGTCGGCGACGAGGTCGTCGGCGAGATCACCCGACCCGGTCTGGTGGCGCTCGTCGGCGTCACGCACGACGACGGTCCGGACCAGGTGTCGACGCTGGCGCGCAAGATCAGCGAGCTGCGCATCCTGCGCGACGAGCGTTCCGTCCTCGACGCGGGTGCGCCCGTGCTCGTGGTCAGCCAGTTCACGCTGTATGCCGACACGCGCAAGGGGCGCCGCCCGTCCTGGGGTGCGGCGGCGCCCGGCCCGGTGGCCGAGCCGCTGGTCGACGCGCTCGTGGCCGCGCTGCTGGAGCGCGGGGTGGAGGTCGCGACGGGACGGTTCGGCGCGATGATGCAGGTCGAGCTGGTGAATGACGGACCTGTCACTCTCGTGGTGGACGTCTGAGCTCCGACGCCCCGTTACTCTTGCCGCATGTTCTCCGCACTGGGCTCGGCCCAGAACCTCGTCGTCTGGCTGCTGAGCCTCGCGGCCTTCGCGGCCGAGGTCTTCGCACTGGTGGACTGCGTGCGGCACCGCCCGGACGCGTTCGTCGCGGCCGGGAAGCGCACCAAGAAGTTCTGGACCATCGTGACGGCCGTCGCCGCCCTGTTCGGGTTCATCTCGATCGGGTCGGGGCTGCTGTTCTCGATCGGCCTCATCGGCTTCGTCGGCGCGGCCATCTACCTGGCCGACGTCCGGCCGGCTCTGCGCCAGGTCAGCGGCGGGCGCGGCGGCAACCAGCACATGGGCCCCTACGGCCCGTGGTGACAGGGGGATCCATGACTGACAGGACTACCGACGTGCAGGCAACGACCGAGGCGCTGCCCGACCCGCGTGAGGCCATCTTCACCGTCGACCGGCCGTGGGGGAACTTCCAGCAGTTCGTCTCCAACGAGCGGGTCACGGTCAAGATCATCACCGTCGAGCCCGGCCACCGGCTGTCGCTGCAGACCCACTCCCACCGGGGTGAGTTCTGGCAGGTGCTCGACGTGCCGATCGAGGTGACCGTGGACGAGCGGACCTGGAGCGCGGCTCCCGGCGAGGCGGTGTGGGTGCCTGTGGGCTCGCTGCACCGCATGGCCAACAAGGGCGACCGCTCGGGCCGTCTGCTCGAGATCGCGTACGGCGACTTCGACGAGGCCGACATCGTCCGGCTCGAGGACGACTACGCCCGCTGACGTCCGCCGCGAGGACGTCTACGCCGGCTGACCCTCCGCGGGCCGGACGGCGTCCCACGCCACCGTCACCTCCCCGAGCCGCCAGCGGGCCGGCGCGTCGAGCAGCGGCCAGCCCTCGTCGCGCAGCGCCGTGACGGTCGCCAGGAACCGCTGCCGCACGCCGTAGCTGCCGTGGTGCGCCGCGTGCGCCCACGCCCGGTCCAGCGCCCCCAGCCACGCGTGGACGCGTTCGCCCGGCAGGTTGCGGTGGATCAGCACCTTGGGCAGCCGCTCGGCGATCTCCGACGGCGCCTGCATCCCGCGCAGCCGCCACGACAGCGTCAGCGAGCTCGGGCCGTCGCGGTCCACGGCCACCCAGGTGCTGCGGCGACCCAGCTCGTCGCAGGTGCCGTCGACGAGCAGGCCGTCGTCCGTGAGCCTGTCCTGCACGGTGCGCCAGGCGTCCGCCACCTCGGCCTCGTCGTACTGCCGCAGCACGTTGAACGCGCGCACCACCGTGGCGCGGGCGTCCCCCGGCAGCGGCACCTCGAACCCGCCCCGCCGGAACGACAACCCGTCGCGGGCGAGCGCCTGGCCGGCCTCGACCCGTGCCTGGTCGATCTCCACGCCGACCACCTGGACGTCCGGGCGCACGCGGCGCAGCCGGTCGTGCAGCTCGACCGCGGTGACAGGTGACGCGCCGTAGCCCAGGTCGACGACCACCGGCGGCTGCACGGGCGCCCGCAGCCGCCACGCCTGCGGACCGGCCAGCCACCGGTCGACCCGGCGCAGGCGGTTGGGGTTGGTGGTCCCGCGCGTCACGGTGCCGATCGGGCGCTGCGCAACCACGCCCCGCAGCATACGGAAGCACCGGGACGCACACCGCGCCCGTCCGGGGGGAGACGCGTGCCGGCGCGCGCGGACCCTGCGGGCGCGCGCGGACCCTGCGGGCGCGCGCGGACCCTGCGGGCGAATGCCGGGCGGGACGTGTCCGGTGGAAGCGTGCGGAACGGGCCCCTGCACGCCTCTACGCTGACGGGGTGCGTTGGCGCGAGCAGGACATCAGCCGCAGCATGGTCGCGCTGGTGGCCTCGCTGGCTGCGCTGGCGCTGCTCGGGCTCGTGACGCGCGTCCCCAAGTGGCTCGGTGACGACCACGGGTTCCAGTCGGTGACACCCGGGCTGCTCACGGTGCGGCCCGACGCCAAGGGCGTCGCCACGCTCGGCGGCGGGGTCACCGTGAGCATGTATGCCGACGGCATGCGGGTCCTGCGCGGCGACAGCCTGCTGTTCCAGTCGGTCATCGGCGGGTCCGTGCTGTCCGCGGTCGAGGGCCACACCACGGGGACGGGTGCGAGCACGCACGAAAACATCGAACGCCGGCTCGACAACATGCGGGTCGACGGGCTCGTCTTCCTGCCCGGCCGCGCGACCTACGTCGGCGAGCTGTTCGACAGCCACGGCTCGGTGCCGTTCACGCTGCGCATCGAGCTCGCCGGCGGCGTGGTCAAGATCGGCGTCGACGTCAACGGTGCCGACGGGGTCGTCTGGCACCTGGACCACCGGCCGCTCACGGAAGGCCTGCCGCCGGGCCTGCCACACGTCAACCTGCGCGGCTCGGCGCGGTGGCTGCGGCCCACCACGCTGGAGGGCCAGGCGGCGTTCTCCTCGAGCCTCGGCACCGACATCGGGGTCGGCCCGCAACGGGTGGCCCGCGGAGTCGACGTGCGGGAGACGGGACGCACCGACGTGCACATCTGGTCCGACGCCAGCTTCCTCAGCGTCACGTCCCAGTCGCGCAGGGTGTCCACGCCGACAGGCACGGGGGGCGTCGGCTGAGTCGGTGCGGTCCCTCGGGCGGGGCAGCCGGGCGTGGGGGCAGGTGGCAGACTCGGCACCATGGCACCGGACCGCATCAACCGCGTGGCGATGCTCAGCGTCCACACCTCGCCCCTGGAGCAGCCGGGCACCGGCGACGCCGGGGGGATGAACGTCTACGTCGTCGAGGTCGCGCGCCAGCTCGCGCGCCGGAACGTCGAGGTGGAGATCTTCACCCGCGCCACCTCCGTGGACCAGCCGGCGGTGCACGAGCTCGAGCCGGGTGTGCTGGTGCGGCACGTGACGGCCGGCCCGTTCGAGGGCCTGCGCAAGGACGACCTGCCGGGCCAGCTCTGCGCCTTCGCCGCGGGTGTCATGCGCGTGGGCGCCTTCGCGCCCGAGGGCCACTACGACCTCGTCCACTCCCACTACTGGCTCTCCGGCCAGGTGGGCTGGCTGGCGGCCGACCGCTGGCAGGTGCCGCTCGTGCACACCATGCACACGATGGCCCGCGTCAAGAACCTGCACCTGGCGAGCGAGGACTCCCCGGAGCCCGCCGGGCGCGAGATCGGCGAGGTCCAGGTCGTCGAGGCGGCGGACCGCCTCATCGCGAACACCCTCGGCGAGCGCCGCGAGCTCATCGAGCTGTATGCCGCGGAGCCCGACAAGGTCGTCGTGGTCCCGCCGGGGGTCGACCTCGAGCTGTTCTCGCCGGGCGACCGGGCGGCCGCCCGCGCTGCGGTCGGCCTTCCGCAGGACGCGAAGGTGCTCCTGTTCGTCGGGCGGATCCAGCCGCTCAAGGCACCTGAGGTGCTCGTCGAGGCGGCGGCGGAGCTGCTCGCCCGCCACCCCTCGTGGGCCGGTGAGCTGGTGGTGGCGATCCTCGGTGGTCCGAGCGGGTCCGGGCTCGAGCACCCCGAGTCCCTGCAGCAGCTCGCCCAGCGGCTGGGGGTCACCCCGCAGGTCCGCTTCGTCAAGCCGGTGCCGCGGCGCGAGCTGGCACAGTGGTACCGGGCCGCCGACCTCGTCGCGGTGCCCTCGTACTCGGAGTCGTTCGGCCTGGTGGCGGTCGAGGCCCAGGCCTGCGGCACGCCCGTGGTCGCCGCCGACGTCGGCGGCCTGCCGACCGCCGTCGGTGAGGCGGGGGTGCTCGTCGACGGGCACGCCGTCCCCAAGTGGGCCGACGCCCTCGAGTCGCTGTTGCTCGACCCCGACCGCCGCAGCTCGCTGTCCCGCAAGGCCGTCGAGCACGCCGCACTGTTCGGCTGGGACCGCACGACCGAGCGTCTCTACGAGGTCTACGTCGAGGCGAGCCGGGCCCGGCGCGCCGGCCTGACCGGTCAGCAGCAGGGCGGCGCCACGTCCGGGTCGCCCTCCGGGCTCGAGCCGCCGAGCGACCAGCCCCTCGACGGGATGGCGTCGGCGGTGTTCCCGTGAACCCCGTACGGACCTCGGCCGTGGACGCCATCGAGGAGTTCCTGGCGGATGCCGAGCTGCAGTGGGAGGAGGGGGCCCGCACGGGCGAGTACGTCGTCACCCTGCCCGGCGAGAAGAAGCTGAAGACCGTTCTGTCGCTGATCGTCCGCGAGGACTCGCTGTCGGTCTCGGCGTTCGTCATCCGCAACCCCGACGAGAACCACCAGGAGTTCTACCGGTACCTGCTGCGGCACAACCTGCGCCTGCCCGGCCTCGCGTACGCCATCGACCGCGCGGGCGACGTGTACGTCACCGGGCGCGTCCCGCTCGAGGGCGTCGACACGGCATACCTCGACCGACTCCTCGGCGCCGTCCTCGAGGCGGCGGACTCGCACTTCAACGAGCTGCTCGCGATGGGGTTCCTCACCTCGATGCGCAAGGAGTGGGACTGGCGGGTCTCCCGCGGGGAGTCGCTGCGCAACCTCGAGGCGTTCCGGTCGATCCTGCAGCGCGAGGGCGACCCCGGGCCGGACGGCGACGGTACCCAGGCGGGTCCCGACGGGACCAGGGCCCGTCGCGACGGGACCCAGGCAGGTCGCGACGGGACCTAGGCCCCTCGCGCGGGAGCCGGCGCCCGGTCATGGTGGTGCCGTGACCAGCGCCCGTCGCCGTCCCGTCGCCCAGTGCCCGCTGCGCCCCGGCGACCCCTGCTCACTGTGCTTCCCCGGCGCGACGGGTCCGCAGGACTGCGGGCTGGTCTACCTCGCGATGGACGACCCCGAGCTGCGCGCGGCCCTGGCCGAGCAGCGGGCAGCAGCCCGGGCGGCGCGAGCCGAGCACTAGGCTGCCCCCATGGCCCACACCCTGATCCTGCTGCGTCACGGCGAGTCCGAGTGGAACTCGAAGAACCTCTTCACCGGCTGGGTCGACGTCGACCTCAACGACAAGGGTCGCGCCGAGGCGGTCAACGGCGGGAAGCTGTTGAAGGACAACGGGATCCTGCCCACGGTGGTGCACACCTCGGTGCTGCGCCGGGCGATCAACACCGCCAACACGGCGCTCGACACCGCCGACCGGCACTGGATCCCGGTCCGGCGCAGCTGGCGGCTCAACGAGCGCCACTACGGGGCGCTGCAGGGGCTGGACAAGGCCGCGACGCGGGAGAAGTACGGCGACGAGCAGTTCATGCTGTGGCGCCGCTCGTTCGACGTGCCGCCGCCCCCGATCGAGGTCGGCTCCGAGTTCGACCAGAGCTCCGACCCGCGCTACTCCGGCGTGGAGGTGCCCCGCACCGAGTGCCTCAAGGACGTCATCGCACGGATGATGCCCTACTGGGAGGGCGCCATCCGCGACGACCTGGCCGCCGGTGAGACGGTGCTCGTCACCGCCCACGGCAACTCGCTGCGCGCACTGGTCAAGCACCTCGACGGCATCAGCGACGAGGACATCGCCGGGCTGAACATCCCCACCGGCCAGCCGCTGGTCTACACGCTGGGCGACGACTTCATGCCGTCGGAGCCGGCGCGGTACCTCGACCCCGAGGCGGCCGCCGAGGCTGCCGCCGCGGTCGCCAACCAGGGCCGCTAGGACCTCTGGGGGTCGACCCCGTCGCGCGAGTCGGCGGACGGCATGGTGGCCGTCCCCGGCCGTCCCCGGCCGTCCCCGGCCGTCCCCGGCCATCCCTGGCTGTCCGGTCCGCAGGCAGCGCGAAGGGCCCGGAC
>NZ_JBHUYG010000148.1:0-7192 GCF_042668795.1 Pedococcus sp. NPDC057267
GGCTCACTTCTTCGTGAGCCCGCGGCATACGTGTTTGCCGTGCCGGGCCCGGACCCTCGGGACCGGCCCCGGGCACCCGGGCCGACGGGGTGACACCCCGCCTGCCGCCTGCCGTACGGCACCCCTGCAGTCCCGGGGTATCGTTCTCAGGATTGCCTGACCGTTCCCGCGGGGGACCCCCGCGCCACCAGGAGGACCTGTGCTCACCGCTTTCACCCGTGCGTTCAAGACGCCGGACCTGCGCAGGAAGCTGCTGTTCACGCTCTTCATCATCGTGATCTTCCGGCTCGGCTCGCACGTGCCCGTCCCGGGCGTGAGCTACTCGGCCGTGCAGGCCTGCATCAAGAGCGCGCCCAAGAACTCCGGCGTGCTCGGCCTGGCCAACCTCTTCAGCGGTGGCGCGCTCCTGCAGCTGTCGATCTTCGCGCTGGGGATCATGCCGTACATCACGGCCAGCATCATCGTGCAGCTCCTCACCGTGGTCATCCCGCGGTTCGAGGCCCTCAAGAAGGAGGGCCAGCAGGGCCAGACGAAGATGACGCAGTACACGCGGTACCTCACCATCGGCCTGGCGATCCTGCAGTCCTCGACGCTGATCACCTTCGCGCAGAACCCGTCGGCGCTGTTCGGGCCCGACTGCACCAAGATCCTGCCGGACGAGTCGATCCCGACCCTGGTCATCATGGTGCTCACCATGACCGCCGGCACGGGCGTGGTCATGTGGCTCGGCGAGCTCGTCACCGACAAGGGCATCGGCAACGGCATGTCGCTGCTGATCTTCACCTCGATCGCCAGCTCGTTCCCCGGCTCGCTGTGGGCGATCCAGCAGCAGGACGGCCGCTGGGACGTCTTCATCGGCGTCATCCTGCTCGGCTTCCTGATCATCGCCCTGGTCGTCTTCGTCGAGCAGAGCCAGCGCCGGATCCCGGTGCAGTACGCCAAGCGGCAGGTCGGGCGCCAGATGTACGGCGGGACCTCGACCTACATCCCGCTCAAGGTCAACATGGCCGGCGTCATCCCCGTGATCTTCGCCTCCTCCCTGCTCGCGCTGCCCTCGCTCGTGGCACAGTTCAACCGGTCGGCCACTGGCAACCAGGCCGGCTGGGTGACGTGGATCGAGAACAACCTCGTGCGGGGTGACCACCCGATCTACATGCTCCTGTACATCGGCCTGATCCTGTTCTTCACGTTCTTCTACGTGTCGATCACGTTCAACCCGGTCGAGGTCGCCGACAACATGAAGCGCTACGGCGGCTTCATCCCAGGTATCCGCGCCGGGCGACCCACGGCCGAGTACCTCGACTACGTGCTCACCCGCATCACGGTCCCCGGGGCCATCTACCTCGGCCTCATCTCGCTGATCCCGCTCGTCGCGCTGGTGCTCGTCAACGCCAACCAGAACTTCCCGTTCGGTGGCACCTCCATCCTCATCATCGTCGGTGTGGGCCTGGAGACCGTGAAGCAGATCGAGTCCCAGCTGCAGCAGCGTCACTACGAAGGGTTCCTCCGCTGATGCGTCTCATCATCCTCGGCCCGCCCGGCGCCGGTAAGGGCACGCAGGCCGCGAAGATCGCCGCCGAGTTCGGCATCCCCGCCATCTCGACCGGCGACATCTTCCGCGCCAACATCAAGAACGAGACCCCCCTCGGCCTGCAGGTCAAGGAGGTCCTCGCGTCGGGTGGCTACGTCACCGACGAGATCACCAACGCCATCGTCCGTGACCGGCTGTTCGAGCCGGATGCCGAGCAGGGCTTCCTGCTCGACGGCTACCCGCGCACGGCCCCTCAGGTCGACGCCCTCGACGCGATCCTCGCCGAGCACGACCACCGCCTCGAGGCGGTGCTCGAGCTCACGGTCGACGAGGACGCCGTCGTCCAGCGGCTGCTCAAGCGGGCCGAGGAGCAGGGTCGCGCCGACGACACCGAGGAGGTCATCCGCGAGCGGCAGGCCATCTACCGCCGCGAGACCGCCCCGCTGACCGAGGTCTACTCGGCTCGTGGCCTGCTCGTGCAGGTCGACGGCATGGGCTCGGTCGACGAGGTGTTCGAGCGCATCACCGCGGCGCTGCGAGGGGCTGCAGCCTCCTGATGTTCGGCAGGTCCCGCGTCGAGACCAAGACCCCCGACCAGCTCCGGCTCATGCGCAGGGCCGGGTTGGTGGTCGGGCAGACCCTCCAGCTCATGGCCCAGACCGTCCGCCCCGGCATGACGACCCGGCAGCTCGACGAGCTCGCCGAGGAGCACATCCGCGGTTGCGGGGCGACCCCGTCGTTCCTCGGGTACCACGGGTTCACCGGCACCCTGTGCACCTCCGTCAACGACGAGGTCGTCCACGGGATCCCCGGTGACCGGGTGCTGCGGGAGAGCGACCTCGTCTCCATCGACTGCGGCGCGATCGTGGAGGGCTGGCACGGCGACGCCGCCCTGTCCCTGATCGTGGGCGGCCGCGAGGCGGGGCGCCCGGAGGACCTCGAGCTCATCGACGCCACCGAGGACTCGATGTGGGCGGGCATCGCCGCCCTCGCCGTGGGCGAGTCCCTGTATGCCGTCGGCGCCGCGGTCGAGGACAGCCTCGTCGAGGCGGGGGAGCGATCCGGGCGCGAGTACGGCATCGTCGAGGACTACGTCGGCCACGGCATCGGCACCGCCATGCACATGGACCCCCAGGTCCCGAACTACCGGGTGCGCGAGAAGGGGCCCACGGTGCGCTCCGGTCTCACCGTGGCCATCGAGCCCATGGTGACCCTCGGCAGCGCGGACACCCGCGTCCTGGACGACGACTGGACGGTCGTCACGACCGACGGCTCGCGCGCCGCGCACTGGGAGAACTCGGTGGCGGTCACCGACGACGGCATCTGGGTGCTGACCGCACTCGACGGGGGCCGGGAGCGGCTCGAGGCCGCCGGCGTCCCCTTCGCCCCCCTCGGCTGACCCCCTTTGCCACTTGTTGCCAGCAGGTGGTCACGAGGCCGCCGTTTTGGGTGAGCGGTGGGCATCTCGTGGCAACAAGTGGGGGGTCGGAGCACGATTTCGTGCTCAGCGTGGGTCTGGCGTAGACTTGTGCGTCGGTGCGCGACCTGCGCGCCGCATTCGTGTGTCCGCCATCCGGGCGGACGCGACAGCAGATTGTGGAGGCTATGGCCAAGAAGGACGGTGTCATCGAGATCGAGGGCACGATCGTCGAGGCTCTCCCGAACGCCATGTTCCGGGTGGAGCTGACCAACGGTCACAAGGTGCTCGCTCACATCTCGGGGAAGATGCGACAGCACTACATCCGGATCCTCCCCGAGGACCGCGTGGTGGTGGAGCTCAGCCCGTACGACCTGACCCGTGGCCGGATCGTCTTCCGCTACCGCTGATGCAGTACCCGCTGGCCACGAGGTCAGCGGCCCAGATCGAGGCGAAGCAGAGGCTATGAAGGTCCAGCCGAGCGTCAAGAAGATCTGCGACAAGTGCAAGGTGATCCGCCGTCACGGCCGGGTCATGGTGATCTGCGAGAACCTGCGCCACAAGCAGCGCCAGGGCTGAGCAGCTCCACCACCGGGCCCCCCGTGGGCGCGGCCCCAGCACGACCTCGCAGCTTTCGCGAGACGCAGTAGATGAACAACGCAGTGCCCGGCCCCTGTGCCCATGCTCGTCGGAGGCTCCCGACCGGCGCAGGACGTCACCCCCGGCCCGGAGGCCGGGGACCGGTGCCCCGAGACAGACCTCGGGAACTCGCCCGGACCGGTACTGCTCCAGACCTCCGGTGAACAAAGGAATCCACAAGATGGCACGTCTTGTCGGTGTGGACCTCCCGCGCGAGAAGCGCGTCGAGGTCGCTCTCACCTACATCTTCGGGGTCGGTCGCACGACCGCCCAGGCGGCCCTGGCCAGCACGGGGGTCAACCCCGACACCCGCGTCCGTGAGCTCACGGACGAGGACCTGGTCAAGCTCCGCGACTACATCGAGGCGAACGTCAAGCACGAGGGTGACCTCCGACGTGAGATCGCCGCTGACATCCGCCGCAAGGTCGAGATCGGCTCCTACGAGGGCCTTCGCCACCGCCGCGGTCTCCCGGTGCGCGGGCAGCGCACCAAGACGAACGCTCGTACCCGCAAGGGCCCGAAGCGCACCGTCGCCGGCAAGAAGAAGGTTGGTAAGTAATGCCCCCCAAGAGCCGTACCGCCGGCGCCAAGAAGGTCCGCCGCAAGGAGAAGAAGAACGTCGCCGTGGGCCAGGCCCACATCAAGAGCACGTTCAACAACACCATCATCTCGATCACGGACCCGACCGGTGCGGTGATCTCGTGGGCCTCTGCCGGCCAGGTCGGCTTCAAGGGCTCGCGCAAGTCCACCCCGTACGCCGCCCAGATGGCTGCCGAGGCCGCCGCCCGTCGCGCCATGGAGCACGGCATGCGCAAGGTCGACGTCTTCGTCAAGGGCCCGGGCTCCGGTCGTGAGACCGCGATCCGGTCCCTGACCGCTGCCGGCCTCGAGGTCGGCGCGATCAGCGACGTCACCCCCTCGCCGCACAACGGTGTCCGTCCGCCCAAGCGCCGCCGCGTCTGAGCCACGGGACAGGAGAGAGTAGAGAACCATGGCCCGTTACACCGGACCCATCACCAAGAAGTCTCGTCGCCTCAAGGTCGACCTCGTCGGCGGGGACAAGAACTTCGAGCTCCGTCCCTTCCCGCCCGGCCAGCACGGCCGTCGCCGGATGCAGGAGAAGGAGTACCTCACCCAGCTGCAGGAGAAGCAGAAGGCCCGCTTCACCTACGGCGTCATGGAGAAGCAGTTCCGCGGTTACTACGAGGAGGCCTCGCGCCGCTCGGGCAAGACCGGTGAGAACCTGCTGCAGATCCTCGAGTCCCGCCTGGACAACGTGGTCTACCGCGCCGGCCTGGCCCGCACCCGTCGTGCCGCCCGCCAGCTCGTGACCCACGGCCACCTCGAGGTCAACGGCGTGCGCGTGGACGTCCCGTCCTACCGCGTCGAGCAGTACGACATCATCACCGTCCGCGCCAAGTCCGCGAACACCTTCCCGTTCGAGCTGGCCCGGCAGACCTACGGCGAGCGCCCCACCCCGGCCTGGCTCCAGGTCGTCCCGGGCTCGCTGCAGATCCTGGTGCACCAGCTGCCCGTGCGTGAGCAGATCGACACGATCCTCACCGAGCAGCTGATCGTCGAGCTCTACTCGAAGAACTGACCCCGTCCCGTGTGCCGCGTGCGCACCTCGCGCACGCGGCACACGGGCAGGGTGTGGTCCGGCCACGGACAGAGGTGGACCGGCCGGCCGGCTGACAACCGGCGACTTCATCGGCGTCATATGGCGGTCGCCGACGGAAAGGAAGAAACAGCGTGCTCATCGCACAGCGCCCCACGCTCAGCGAAGACGTCGTTGCGGACAACCGCAGCCGCTTCGTCATCGAGCCCCTCGAGCCCGGCTTCGGCTACACGCTCGGCAACTCCCTGCGTCGCACCCTGCTCTCGAGCATCCCGGGTGCCTCGGTCACCAGCATCCGCATCGACGGCGTGCTGCACGAGTTCTCCACGATCCCCGGGGTCAAGGAGGACGTCACCGAGATCATCCTCAACATCAAGCAGCTCGTCGTCTCCTCGGAGCACGACGAGCCGGTCGTGATGTACCTGCGCAAGCAGGGCGCCGGCGCGGTCACCGCCGCCGACATCGCCCCGCCCGCGGGTGTCGAGGTGCACAACCCCGACCTGCACATCGCCACGCTCAACGGCAAGGGCAAGATCGAGATGGAGCTGACCGTCGAGCGCGGTCGCGGCTACGTCTCGGCCCAGCAGAACAAGTCCGGCGACCAGGAGATCGGCCGCATCCCGGTCGACTCGATCTACAGCCCGGTGCTGGCCGTGACCTACAAGGTCGAGGCCACCCGTGTCGAGCAGCGCACCGACTTCGACAAGCTCATCGTCGACGTCGAGACCAAGAACTCGATGGCTCCGCGTGACGCCATGGCCTCCGCTGGCAAGACGCTGGTCGAGCTGTTCGGCCTGGCCCGCGAGCTCAACGTCGAGGCCGAGGGCATCGACATGGGCCCGTCGCCGACCGACGCCGCGCTGGCCGCCGACCTGGCCCTGCCGATCGAGGACCTCGACCTCACGGTCCGGTCCTACAACTGCCTCAAGCGCGAAGGCATCCACACCGTGGGTGAGCTCGTGGGTCGCAGCGAGGCGGACCTGCTCGACATCCGCAACTTCGGTGCGAAGTCGATCGACGAGGTCAAGGCCAAGCTGGCCGGCATGGGCCTGGCCCTCAAGGACAGCCCGCCCGGGTTCGACCCCTCCGCGATCGCCGACAACTACGGCGACTACGACGACGACTTCTCCGACGACGGCCGTTCGCTGGCCGAGGACGAGCAGCTCTGACCAACCGCCGCTGACCGCCGGGAACGGCCCCGCCGGGCCCGGTCGGTCACACACCAAGGAGAACCTACGAAATGCCTACCCCCACCAAGGGTCCCCGTCTCGGCGGCGGTCCGGCGCACGAGCGGCTGATCCTGGCCAACCTGGCCACGTCGCTGTTCGAGCACGACTCGATCACCACCACCGAGGCCAAGGCCAAGCGCCTGCGCCCGCTGGCCGAGCGCCTGGTCACGTTCGCCAAGCGCGGTGACCTGCACGCCCGTCGCCGGGTCTTGTCGGTCATCTCGGACAAGGGTGTCGTGCACCGTCTCTTCACCGAGATCGCGCCCGACATGGCCGAGCGCCAGGGCGGCTACACCCGCATCACCAAGATCGGCGCCCGCAAGGGTGACAACGCCCCCATGGCCGTGATCGAGCTCGTCCGCGAGCCGCTGGCCAAGAAGGCGACGGTCAAGGAGGCGGAGGCCGCCACCAGGCGCGCCGCCAAGCAGGCCGAGGCCAAGGACGCCGCTGCCGAGACCAAGGCCGCCGAGGCCGAGGCGAAGGCGGAGGAGGCCGAGACCACCGAGGCCACCGAGACCGAGGTGCCCGCCGGCGCCGTCGTCGCGAACGAGGACGGCTCGTCGCCCGACGAGGCCTACACGGTCAAGGGCAACCGCGACTCGGGCAAGTACCACGAGCCCGACGGCCAGTGGTTCGAGCAGACCAAGGCCGAGTTCTGGTTCAAGTCCGCCGAGGACGCCGAGGCCGCGGGCTTCACCAAGGCCGGCGCCTGACGGCTGCCGCACGGCACACGCGAACGGGCCGTCCACCCTCCGGGG
>NZ_JBHUYG010000149.1:0-6896 GCF_042668795.1 Pedococcus sp. NPDC057267
GGCGCCCCGCCGGGGGGGGCCCGCCCCCCGGCGCAGGGGGTGGGCGGGGGGCCGGGCGGCCCCGGCCGCACACCTCCGCCACCTGCACCCGCTGGGCGGACGTCCGGGTGGTGGACCTCACGTCCCACGCCTCGGGACAGGGTGCGACACTGGCCGGGTGACAGACACCGCCGCAGCGCCCACGCAGACCATCCCCGCCGACCTGCTCCCCAAGGACGGCCGGTTCGGCTCCGGCCCCTCGAAGGTCCGTCCCGAGCAGGTGGAGTACCTCGCCGGGCTCGGCACGACCCTCCTCGGCACCTCCCACCGCCAGGCTCCCGTCCGCAACCTCGTCGGCGCGGTCCGCGAGGGCCTCGGTGAGCTCTTCTCGCTGCCCGAGGGCTACGAGATCATCCTCGGCAACGGCGGCTCCACCGCGTTCTGGGACATCGCCGCCTTCGGCCTCGTCCGCGAGCGCGCGCAGCACCTGTCGTTCGGCGAGTTCTCCAGCAAGTTCGCCTCCGTGACGCAGAAGGCGCCGTTCCTCGGGGACTCGACCGTCATCAAGGCCGACCCCGGCACGCTCGCCGCGCCGCGGGCCGAGGAGGGCGTCGACGTCTACGCCTGGCCGCACAACGAGACCTCCACCGGCGTCATGGCCCCGGTCAAGCGGGTCGAGGGCGCCGACGAGGGCGCGCTGGTGCTCATCGACGCCACGTCCGGCGCGGGCGGCCTGCCGGTCGACGTGGCCGAGGCGGACGTCTACTACTTCGGCCCGCAGAAGTGCTTCGCCTCCGACGGCGGCCTGTGGCTCGCGGCCTTCTCCCCCGCCGCCCTGGCGCGCGTCGAGGAGATCGAGGCGACCGGCCGCTGGGTCCCCGACTTCTTCAGCCTGCCGACGGCCGTGTCCAACAGCCGGCTCAACCAGACGTACAACACCCCGGCCCTGTCCACGCTCGCGCTGCTGCGCGCGCAGGTCGACTGGCTCAACGAGCAGGGCGGCCTCGACTGGGCCGTCGCCCGCACCGCGGACTCCTCGGGCCGGCTGTACGACTGGGCCGAGCGCACCTCGTACACGACCCCGTACGTCGCCGACCCGGCCGCGCGCTCGCAGGTCGTGGCCACGATCGACTTCTCCGACGACGTGGACGCCGCGGCGGTCGCGAAGACCCTGCGCGCCAACGGCGTGGTCGACGTGGAGCCGTACCGCAAGCTCGGGCGGAACCAGCTGCGTGTCGCCACCTTCCCCGCGGTCGACCCCGAGGACGTGAGCGCCCTCATCGCCTGCATCGAGCACGTGGTGGGCTGACCGGCCGCGACGCTTTCCGACGCCTCCTCAGGACCCGTGCCCCGCGCCACCGTGCGCGGGGCACGCGTCTGTCCACCGGCGAGATCGCCTGAGCACGCGTAACCTCGGCGACTCAGGCTCGTTGAACCTCACAACACGGGGTGGGACGACGACGTCGAGGAGCCGAGACATGAGCCGCGCAGGGCACGATCCGCAGCGAACCTTCCACCTGCCGTGGCGGGCGATGGCCGGGGGGCTGCCCGCCGTGGCACTCATCGGCAGCGGGATCGGCCTCGCGCTGACCGGCGGCCACCCCCTCACCCAGATCGCGAGCGACTCCGGTCCGGTCGTCACCGTCCCGAAGGACCCGATCGAGCAGCCCGCGGCCCCGACGCTGCCGATCCTCCCCGCACCGCCGGAGCAGCAGGCCACGCCGCTCGGTGGCGGAGGTGACTTCACGGCTCCCGCCGGCAGTCTCCCGCCGAGCCTGACGGTCAAGGGCATCCCGGCAGCCGCCCTCTCGGCATACCAGCTCGCGGCCCGCGTCGTCGACGCCGCGGACTCGCAGTGCCGCATCGACTGGGCCCTCATCGGGGCCATCGGCAAGGTCGAGTCCGACCACGGCCGCTATGGCGGCAACGGCACCGACTCGACCGGCACGGTCCGTCCGGGCATCTACGGCATCCCCCTCGACGGCGCGAACGGCACCGCGGTCATCCACGACACCGACGGCGGCGTGTTCGACCGCGACACCACGTGGGACCGCGCCGTCGGCCCGATGCAGTTCATCCCGGGCACCTGGCGGGTGGTCGGCGTCGACGCGAACCAGGACGGTCGCAAGGACCCGCAGAACCTCGACGACGCCGCCACCGCGACCGCCGTCTACCTGTGCTCCGGCCCCGGCGACCTCAGCACGCCGGCTGGCGCCCGCAGTGCCGTGCTGCGCTACAACCACAGCGACGCCTACGCCAACGAGGTCCTCGCGATCGCCGACGCCTACCGCCACGGCTACACCGTCGTGCCGGACACCGGGCTCGCCCCGGGCCAGGCGGACGCCGCGCCCTACCTGCCCTCCGGTGACCCGCAGACGATGGCGATGTACGACCCCGCGGCGGTCAGCGAGCCCGCCCCGTCGCGTGCGTCCGGGGGCAAGCCGGCCAAGGGCTCGTCCGGCGGTTCGGGCTCGTCGGGCGGCGGCACCAGCGCGGGCGGTGGCACGGTGCCGACGCCGACCGGCACGAGCTCGACGTCAGGGCCGGTCGGCCAGGTCGTCGGCGGGGTGACCGGCGTGGTCGGCGGCGTCGTCGGTGGCCTCACCGGCAGCACGCCCAGCTCGACCACGAGCTCCTCCACCCCGTCACCGTCCCCGTCGCCCACCTCGTCGACCTCCCTGCCGCTGCAGGTCCTGCCCACGAACGGGAAGTGCCCGACCGGCTACGACCCCGTGCTCAACACTCTCGGCATCACCGTCCTGTGCGTGCTGCACCAGTGACGCCGTCGGTGGCCGCCCGCGCGGTGGCCGCCGTCTGACCTCCTGGGGTGCGCCGACAACCCCCACGGCGCACCGGCGAGGGCCCACCACTCCTCGAGGGTGGTGGGCCCTCGTCGTGCCGTCAGTGCAGGACGCTCGCGACGACCGCCACGGCCACCACGATGACGAGCACGGCGATGGTCATGCGCCGGCGGAACGTCGGGGTCACCGGACCGCCTCGGGCACCGGCTCGGAGACGGGCGCCGTGGTGCGGATGCGCAGCCGCGGACGGCCCTTCGACTCGTAGGTCACCTGCACATTCTCGTGCTTCGCGAGCCAGTAGGACACCGCCACCAACGTGATGCCGACCGCGATGGTGCCGATGGCGATGGTCCAGCGGGGGCCCCAGGCGTCGCCGATCCAGCCGATCAGCGGTGCGCCGAGCGGGGTGCCGCCCATGAAGATCGCCATGTACAGCGCCATGACCCGGCCTCGCATCGCGGCGTCGACCCTCGTCTGCACCATCGCGTTCGCGGTGGTGAGGGCGGTGAGGGCGGCCAGCCCGGTGGGCACGAGGGCGACGGCGAACAGCACGTACGTGGGCGCCAGGGAGGCGAATGCCGTGGCGGCGGTGAACCCGACGAGGGCGACCAGCAGGGTGCGGAGCCGGGCCTGGCTGCGACGGGCCGACAGCAGGGCCGCCGTCAGGGAGCCGATGGCCATGATGGAGCCGAGCAGCCCGTACTCCTCCGGGCCCTTGCCGTACTCCTTGGTCGCCATGAGGGCGGTCGTCACCTGGAAGTTCATGCCGAACGTGCCCAGCACGAAGACGAGCAGCATCACTAGCTGGATGTCGGGGCGGTTGCGCACGTAGCGCACGCCCTCCTTGATCGCGCCCTTGCCCCGGGCCAGCCGGGGCGCCGGCTTGAGCTCGCTGCCGCGCATGGCGGCCAGGGCGAGCAGCACCGCGACGAACGTGAGCGTGTTCGTGAGCAGGGTCCAGCCGGTGCCGAACGCGGCGATCGTCAGGCCGGCGAGGCCGGGGCCGATGAGCCGGCCGGCGTTGAACGAGGCGCTGTTGAGCGAGACCGCGTTGGTGAGGCGGTCGCGCGGGACCATCTCGGAGACGAAGGTCTGGCGGGCCGGGTTGTCGAACGCCGTGGCCACGCCGGTCCACAGGGCGACGACGTAGACCATCCAGAGCTGTGCGTGGCCGGTGACGGTGACGAGGCCGAGGGCCAGCGACGACAGGGCGAGCGCCGTCTGGGTCACTGCCAGCAGCCGCCGCTTGGAGAAGCGGTCGGCGACGACCCCCGTCCAGGGCGCGAGCAGGAGGAAGGGCAGGAACTGCAGCCCGGTGACGATGCCGAGCGCGGAGGACGAGTGATGGGTGAGCTCGGTCAGGACCAGCCAGTCCTGGGCGACCCGGCCCATCCACGTGCCGATGTTCGACACGAACGCGCCGGTGGCGTAGATCCGGTAGTTCCGGACGCTGAGGGAGGCGAAGGTGGGGCTCACTCGCTCGCCACCCTCGTGAGGATCGCGGCGGCCCGCTGCAGGACCTCCTGCTCCTCGGCGCCCAGGTGGCTGACGCGCACCGACATCCACGCGTCACGACGGCGGCGGATCTCCTTGAGCAGCGTGGTGCCCTCACGGGTCAGCGACAGGATCACCTGCCGGCGGTCCTCGGGGTCGGCGGTGCGCTCGACGAGCCCTCGCTCGACGAGGCCGGCGACGGTGCGGGTCATGCTGGGCGCGCTCACCCGCTCGATCTCCGCGAGCTCCCCCGGCGTGCGGGGAGTTCCCTCGAGCCGGCACAGCACCGAGAACTGGTGCGGCGCGACCAGGTCGGTGCTCTCGAACCGGACCCGGCGCGAGATGCGCATGCAGGCGAGCCGGAGCTCACCAGCGAGGGCGGAGACGGCGGAGGGCGACAGTCCGGTGGCGGCGCGGCTCTTGCGCACGGGCGGTGGCGTCATGCATCTACTCCTCGGTCAGGTACTTAGCATAACTCATTACCTCTGCTAAGTATTTCCCGAGAGCCCGGACTGCCCGACCCGCCCCGGACGGACGTATGCCGCGCGGCCCCGGTCGGGGGCCACGCGGCATACGTGGGTGTCGCGGAGGTGCGCGGCGCTCAGTGCGCGCCGAGCAGGGACTTCACCGGGTCGATCGCGAAGTAGACGACGAACAGCGCCGACACCGCCCACAGCAGCGGGTGGATCACGCCGGCCTTGCCGCGGACGACCTTGATCACCGTGTACATGACGAAGCCCGCGCCGATGCCCGCCGTGATCGAGTAGGTGAACGGCATGAGCACGATGGTGAGGAACGCCGGGATCGCGATCTCGAGGTCCTCCCAGTCGATGCCGCGGACCTGCTGCATCATGAGGAAGCCGACGACGACCAGGGCCGGGGTGGCCGCCTCGTAGGGGACGATCTTGACGAGCGGGGCCAGGAACGTCGCCAGGAGGAAGAGCACGCCGGTGGTGACCGAGGCCAGGCCGGTGCGCGCGCCCTCGCCCACGCCGGAGGCCGACTCGATGTACGCCGTGTTCGAGGAGACCGAGCCGGCACCACCGGCGACGGCGGCGAGGCTGTCGATCAGGAGGATCTTGTCGGAGTTCGGCGGGTTGCCGTTCTTGTCGAGCAGCTTGGCCTCGGCGCCGATGGCGACCATCGTGCCCATCGTGTCGAAGAAGTCGGCCAGCAGCAGGGTGAAGACGAGCAGGATCGCCGAGACGACGCCGATCTTGCTGAACGAGCCCAGCACGTTGAAGTGACCCAGCAGGGAGAAGTCGGGCACGTCGACGAACTGGTCGGGCAGCTTCGGGACGTTGAGGCCCCAGCCGGCGGGGTTGACCACCTTGCCCGTCGCGTCGGTCTGGCCGCCGATCGAGCCGACGGCCTCGACGACGACCGCCAGGACCGTGGCGCCGACGATGCCGAAGAGGATCGCGCCCTTCACGTGCTTGACCATCATGATGACGATGGCGATGAGGCCGATGACGAAGACGAGCAGCGGCCACCCGTTGAGGAAGCCGCCGATCCCGAGCTCGACCGGCACGGGGCCGGTCGCCGGGCGCCGGATGAAGCCTGCGTCGACGAGGCCGATGATCGTGATGAACAGGCCGATGCCGACCGAGATCGCGGTCTTGAGCTCGCCGGGGATGGCCTTGAAGACGGCCTGCCGGAAGCCGGTCAGCACCAGGGCCGTGATGATGACGCCCTCGATGACGATCAGGCCCATCGCGTCGGCCCAGGTCATCTCGGGCAGCTTGGCGATGCCGAACGTGACGAACGCGTTGAGGCCGAGGCCTGTGGCGAGCGCGATCGGGAAGTTCGCGACCACCCCCATGAGGATCGTCATGACGCCGGCGACCAGGGCGGTGCCGGCGGCGACGAGCTGGATCGCGTGCGGGACGCCCTGCCCCCCGAGGAACTTGCCGGTCCCGTCGGCCTGCGTGCCGATGATGAGCGGGTTCAGCACGACGATGTACGCCATGGTGAAGAAGGTCACGAGTCCGCCGCGGACCTCCCGACCGACGGTCGACCCGCGCTCGGTGATCCGGAAGAACCCGTCGATGCCGCCGGTCTTCGCCGGGGCGGGTCGTTGCGCCGTCGTGGGCGCGGATGAGGGGTTGGCCATGGCGCACAGGGTAGGGCCTGCGTGTTTCGCGGATGTGAAGGCTACGCTGACCGCGTGACCGAGTCGCAGCGCACCGACGAGGGCCCGGCGGGGGCCGACGCGGGCGCAGTCGGCTCGGCCCACCCCTTCGGCGGGGTCCGGCAGCGCGACGGGCAGGTCGAGCCGGGTACCGGCGCGCAGGTGCCGCCCCCGGGGCGGGACGCTGCACCCGAGGCCGGCAGCCCGCTGGAGCCACTGGCCTGGAGCAGCGCGCGGATCGTGCTCGGCGGCCTCGTCCTGTGGGCCGTGGCCCTCGTCGTCACGCTGGCCGTGCCCGCCCTGCACACGGGCGACCGCGACTGGTGGCCCCGGTGCTGCGTCGCCGGGCTCGTGCTGGGCTCGGTCGGCTACGCCTACATGCGTCGCGGCCGAGGCAACGCCGCCGGCGCCCTCTGACCGACCACCCTCGTCCCCGCCTCGCCCCCGCAAAACGGCAGTTGCTGGCATGAAACGGCAGATCTGTAGTGCCG
>NZ_JBHUYG010000150.1:0-6726 GCF_042668795.1 Pedococcus sp. NPDC057267
GGCCGCCACCGCGGCCACCTCGAAGGAGGCCCTGCAGGCGCTGCAGTCCACCCCGGTCGACGTCGTGCTGCTCGACATGCACCTGCCCGACCGGCACGGGCTCGACGTCATCCGCGCGATGCGGGCGGCCGGTCACCGCGCCGACGTCATCGCGGTGACCTCGGCGCGCGAGCTCGACGTGGTGCGGGCGGCCGTCTCGCTCGGCGTGGTGCAGTACATCCTCAAGCCGTTCGTCTTCGCGACGCTGCGCGACCGGCTCGAGTCCTACCGGGCCTACCGCGACGGGCTGTCGAGCACCGACGAGGTCGCGACCCAGGCCGAGGTCGACGAAGTCCTGGCCGGGGTGCGCCCGACGCGGGCTGCAGCCCTGCCCAAGGGCATGGGGGAGGAGCTGCTCGCCCGGGTCACCCGCGCGCTGCGCGACAGCGGGTCGCTGTCGGCCAGCGAGCTCGCCGAGGCGGTCGGGGTCAGCCGGGTCACCGCGCGCCGCTACGCCGAGTACCTGTGCGACACCAGGCAGGCGGTGCGCAGGCAGCGGTATGCCGGCGCCGGTCGCCCGGAGATCGAGTACCGCTGGGCGGGGTGACCGGGACGCGCGTCGTCCGGAGACGGCGGGCGGGCCCGCCCGGGTCTCCCGGACGGACCCGCCGATCCGGTGCCGTCAGCCGATCTCGGCGAGCCGCGGCGCCACCTTCTCGCCGAAGGCCGCGATGTGGGCGCCGGGGTCGGGGGTGAGCGCACGCAGGTGGATGTGCTCGATGCCCATCCCGGCATACGTCTCGGCCAGCTGCAGGAAGCCGTCGACGTCCTCCAGCGGGTTCGACGGGGGCGCCATCACCGTCTTCTCGATGCTGTCGTAGTCGCGCCCCACCTCCTCGCAGTGCCGGCGCAGGACCTCGAGCTTGTGCGCGGCCTGGTCGGTGTCGGTCACGATGAGGTTGGTGGCGTCGGCGTACTGCGCGACGAGGCGCAGGGTCTTCTTCTCGCCGCTGCCGCCGATGACGATGGGCGGGTGGGGCCGGCTCAGGGTGTGCGGGACGTTGATCGTCTCGGCGAGCTGGTAGTGCTTCCCCTCGAACGGGCCCTCGTCCTCGCTCCACATCTGGCGGATGATCCGCAGCGCCTCCTCCAACCGCTCGAACCGCTCGGCGACGGGCGGGTACGGCACGCCCAGCGCCTTGTGCTCGCGCTCGTACCAGGCGGCGCCGATGCCCATGAAGGCGCGCCCGCCGCTCAGCACGTCGAGGGTGGTCCCGATCTTGGCGAGCAGGCCCGGGTGCCGGTAGGTCACGCCCGTCACGACGGTGCCCAGCCTGACGCGCTCGGTGACCGCGGCGAGGAAGCCCAGGGTCGTGTACGCCTCCAGCATCGGGTCGTGGGCGGTGCGGAAGAACTCCATCTGGAAGTAGTGGTCCATCACGGTGAACCAGGAGGCGCCCACCTCGTCCGCGGCAGCAGCGGCGGAGCGCAGGGCCGGGGCGTACGAGGCGGGTCCGTCGGGCAGGTTGAAGTCGAGGAAGTGGAATCCGAAACGCATGGTTTCAGTCTGCAACTCCTCCCGGCATACGGCTCGTCGGGGGCCTCCGCTCAGCCGTCGAGGGCTTTGAGGAGGGCCACGCAGAAGGAGACCCCGTCGCGGTCGCCGTCCTCGGCCGCCCACCGGGCCTGCATGGCGGTCGCGACGTAGGACCAGGCGAACGCCTCGTCCTCGTCGATGCCCGCGGCCTCGCAGACCACCTCGACGCGGCGTCGCACCAGCCAGCGGAAGGCGGACCCCGTGCCGAGCTCGTCGGCGCGGTTGCGCAGCAGCGGCTGCAGCTCGAACCCGGGGTGCCCGGCCATGGCGTGAGGGTCGATGGCCACCCAGCGGTCGGCCGGGGGCCGCGGGCTGTCGGGCAGGGCGTGCAGGACGTTCTCGTAGTGCAGGTCCGTGTGGACCAGGGTGGCGTCGCACGCGCGGTCCGCAGCCAGGTCGCGGACGCGGCCCTGGACGCGCTCGACCATCCGCCGCGGCAGCACCCCGTCGGTGGTGGCCAGCTTCTGCGACTCGACGCGCGCGAGCTCCGACAGGGGCCGCAGTCCCGGGGGAGCGGGCCGGTGGAGCCGCCGGAGCACCTGGCCCGCCACCTCGCAGGCGCTGTCGACGTCGAGTGCGCGCAGGTCGCGGGCCGGGTCGAGCGCCTCCAGCAGCATCGCCCAGCGCGACGGGTCGGCCTGGACGAGCCGGACCGCGCCACGGCCGTCCCAGTGCCGGAGCGCGAGGGCCTCGTCGCGGCCCTCGACGTGCGGCCACACCAGCTTGAGGGCCAGCCGATCGCCCTCGCGGGACACGGGCAGGACCAGCGACGTCCAGCCCGTGCGCACCGGGCCCGCCGGCTCCAGCGACCAGTCGTCGCACACCCCGGCCAGCAGACGGGGCAGCCCGGCCGCCCACTCGGCCCCGGACGGGCCGCCGACGGCGCCCGCCGGCGCGGTGTGCCGCTGCACGAAGGCCACGAAGTCCGCCGGGACGAGGGTGGCCGCGTCCTCGGTCCTCACCCGTCCGCCCGGGCGGTCACGGCCGCGTGGACGAACGCCACGGCGGCGGCGGTCGCGCGGGCGGGCGCAGGCGTCACGAGAGGCCGGGGAAGGGGGCGAGCGGCACTCCCCAGCGGGAGGCCAGCACCTCGGTCTCGCCCAGCCACCGCACCAGCAGGCCCAGGGCGGCCGTGTCCGTGCCGGCGGTGCCGAGGTCGCGGGCACCGGCGGCGCGCAGCCGGGTCAGCACGTCCACCGCGAGCTTGCGAGCCGCGTCCGGGGTGGTGACGGGGAAGGGCAGGGGGTGCGCGAGGTCCGGCGGCCCGGCGCTGGAGCCGGCCATGGACTCCTGGGCGGCCGCCCGGGCCTGCAGCGCCGACAGGGTGGAGGTGGCGAGGGCGTGCTGCGCCCCCGACGGCGACTGCGCCGCCACGACCTCGAACCCGTACACCGCCGCCCGGGTCGTGGCGAGGAAGGTCGCGGCGAGCGACTGGCCCTTCCACGCCTCGTCCGGCCAGGTCGCCGGGCGGCCGAGGAGGGTCGCCGCTGCCGACCGCTGGGCGAGCAGGGAACCCACCAGCGGCGCGGAGCCCGCCATCACCCGAGACAGGGAGCTGATGGCGGTCGGGCCCAGGTCGCTGGCCTCCGCCGCAGCGAGCTCGGCTGCGGTGGTCCGCCCGCCGCTCGTCGGGGACCCGTTCGTGGCCGACCCGGTCGGGGCCGGGCCGGTGCCGGGGGCGCTCGCGGCCGCTGCCGTGGCGGTGCCCGTCGCCGCGCCCGGGCGTCCCAGCTCCGAGTCGGGGACGCCGAGTCGGAGCAGTTCCGCGCGCAGCACGGTCGCCTGCTGCCGGTGCAGTGCGGCGAGCCTGGCCGGAAGGCCGCTGCCCGCACCCCCGGCAGCGCGGGAGGCGAGGTCCTCGGTGTGGCGCCAGAGGGCCACCATGAACGACTCACCGGGCACGGCCTTACGGGGCGCCGGGCGCGGCCCGGGGGTGCCGTCCCCGAACCGGATCCCGCACGCGGAGAGCGAGAGCGTCGCAGCGGTGGCGAGGCCGAGGCCGAGGGCCTGGCGCCGGGTCGGGTGCACCGGGGCCCCAGCTCGGTCCATCGGCATGACGCGATTCTGGCACGGCCAGGAGGGCGCGCATGCGGCACCACGACGGCGTGGATAGAGTGGCGCTGCACCACCCAGAACTTCAGAGAGGACGAGTCAGTGAGCGTCAAGGACCAGATTCGTCCCGTGGTCGAGGGCCCGCTCGGGGACCTCGGCCTCCTGGTGGAGGACGTCGCCGTCACGCCCACCGGCAAGCGCCGCCTCGTCCGGGTGTGGATCGACCGCGCGCTGTCGACCGAGGGCGACTCCACCGAGGTGGTGCCCCCGCTGAGCCTCGGCGAGGTCTCGGACGCGACCCGCGCGGTGAGCGACGCCCTCGACGACAGTGACGTCATGGGCGAGCAGCCGTACACGCTCGAGGTGACGAGCCCGGGGGTCGACCGCCCCCTCACCCTTCCGCGGCACTTCCGCCGCAACGTCTCCCGCCTGGTCACCGTGACACCCACCGAGGGTGAGCCCGTGACCGGCCGCATCGTCAGCGCCGGACCCGACGAAGTCACCCTCGAGGTCCCGGCGACGAGGAAGACACCGGCCCGGACCACGAGCGTCCGGTATGCCGAGGTGTCCAAGGCGGTGGTCCAGGTGGAGTTCTCGAGGCCTGCGGACTCCGCCGGTGCCGACGGGGACGACGCCGACATCTCCGAGGAGGACTGACATGGACATCGACCTCGCCGCCCTCAGGGCGCTCGAGCGTGAGCGGGACATCTCGCTCGACATCCTGATCCCGGCGATCGAGCAGGCGCTGCTCGTCGCCTACCACCGCACCGACGGCGCGTACCGCAACGCCCGGGTCGAGCTCGACCGCAAGACCGGCCACGTCGTGGTGTGGGCCCGCGAGGAGCTCGAGCAGGAGCCGGTCGCAGAGGGGGAGGAGCGGCCGCCGCGCGAGTACGGCCCCGAGTTCGACGACACCCCGACCGGGTTCGGGCGCATCGCGGCGGCCACGGCCCGCCAGGTCATCGTCCAGCGGCTGCGCGACCTCGAGGACGAGGCGATCCTCGGCGACTTCAAGGGCCGCGAGGGCGACGTCGTCGCGGGCGTCATCCAGCAGAGCCCCGACCCGCGGCACGTCACGGTGGACTTCGGCACGGTCGAGGGCATCCTGCCCCTGGCCGAGCAGGTCCCGGGGGAGCGGTACGTCCACGGCGAGCGCATCCGCTGCTTCGTGGTGTCGGTCCGCCGCGGCCCCAAGGGTCCCCAGATCGGCCTGTCGCGCACCCACCCCAACCTCGTGCGCAAGCTCTTCGCCCTCGAGGTGCCCGAGATCGCCGACGGGTCGGTGGAGATCGCCGCCCTGGCGCGCGAGGCCGGCCACCGCACGAAGATCGCCGTGCACTCCAAGGTCCCGGGCCTCAACGCCAAGGGAGCCTGCATCGGTCCGATGGGCGCCCGCGTGCGCGCGGTCATGACCGAGCTGCACGGGGAGAAGATCGACATCGTCGACTACTCGGACGACCCGAAGACGTTCGTGGCGGCCGCCCTGTCGCCGTCGCGCGTGGAGTCGGTCGAGATCGTCGACCCGCAGCTGCGTTCGGCCCGGGTCGTCGTCCCCGACTACCAGCTCTCGCTCGCCATCGGCAAGGAGGGCCAGAACGCCCGTCTCGCCGCCAAGCTGACCGGCTGGCGGATCGACATCCGTCCTGACACCGCTGCCGCTCCGGCCACTGGTGGGGCCGGCCACGGGTCCGGCGGTGCGGCTCCGAGCCGCTCCGGAGGGCCCCGGAACCCTGCCTCGGGCGGTCCCGCGAGCACGGGTGGCACAGCCTGAGGGCGATTGGGGATAGGATGGTGGGGACCGACCGGACTGGACTCCGGCCTTCGGCAGCACGTTCGACTCCCCGCACCACGCACGGGTCACCGACCCGCACGTGTGTGGGCTGCCGCAGGACGGATAGCTGGTCGGCACTCCTGCGAGTGGTCGCGGAGACGGACGAGGCCGGAGCGATCCGGCTGACCCCCGACCCGCGGCACTGCCTGCCGGGGCGTGGCGCTTGGCTGCACCCGACGGGTGACTGCCTCGAGCAGGCCCTCCGCCGACGGGCGTTCGGGCGTGCGCTGCGTACCAGCGCCGCCCCGGACCCGGCAGCGGTCCGGGCCCACGTCGAGGCCGTGGCCACCGGCCACGAGCAGCACGCGCAGGGGAAGAACCGTCCGTAAGGGAATCGACCATGGCTCTGAACAGAGAGTGGGTTAGACCGCTGATGAGCACCCGATGAGTACTCAGCAATGAGCTCCCCCCAGCAGTAACGACGGTCCGCGCCTGTCACCTGACACACGGACCAGGAACAGGAGAAACGTGGCAAAGGTCCGTGTAAGTGCGCTCGCCAAGGAGCTGGGCACCGACAGCAAGACGCTGATCGCCCACCTCAACAGCATCGGCGAGTACGTCAAGACCGCCAGCTCGACCATCGAGGCGCCCGTCGTCCGCAAGGCGACGGAGACGTTCCCCGACGAGCTGAGGAAGTCCCCGGCCAAGAAGGCCGCTGCGGCCAAGCCGACCCCGGCCCGGCCCGCGCAGCCGGCTCCGGCCGCCCCCCAGGCTCCCGCCGAGGCCGCTCCGTCTGCCCCGGCGGCGCAGTCCACCCCGGCCGCCCCCGCCGCCCCGACCCCCGGCCCGGCGGCCCCGGCCCCCCGGCCCGAGCCGGCGGCGCCCGCCGCCAAGGCAGCCCCGGCTGCCCCCGCTGCCCCGGCAGCACCCGCAGCCCGTTCCGAGGTGTCGCCGGCGCGCGACGGCGGCAAGCCGGGTCCCGGCGTGCCCCCGTCCGCCCGTCCCGGCAGCGCCGGCCCCCGTCCGGGTGCGGCCCCCTCGGGCCCCCGTCCCGGTGGCGCCCCGCGCCCCGGCGCCCCGCGCCCGGGCAACAACCCGTTCGCCCCCTCGCAGGGCATGGGCACCCAGCGCCCGGCCGCCCGCGAGGGTTCGCCGCGCCCGGGCAACAACCCCTTCGCGCCCTCCCAGGGCATGCCCCGGCCGCAGTCGCGGCCCGGCGGCCCGCGCCCGGGTGGTGCGTCCGGCCCCGGTGGGCCGCGTCCCGGTGGGCCGCGCCCGAGCCCGGGCATGATGCCCGACCGCTCCGCGGTCGGCCGTCCCGGTGAGC